>SFIS01000047.1 GCA_004555245.1 Bacteroidales bacterium | reverse complement strand
ATTCTTTATATTTTTAAGCATTTATTGAACGTACTATATTTTAAGAGTTGTTAAGACTCTTCTTTCATTCTGCAAAATTAAAGCAAAAATTGAATATCCAAATTCTGAAGTTCATGTTTGTAATTGTCGCGCTGAAAGCGCAAAAGCGTAGATACCATCAGGATATTTAACGCTTTTGCGCTTACAGCGCGCATGGACAATACCGAATTCCACCCAGGGTGCCGCTGCGCTCTACCCTGGGCTATGTACTTCTGCGCTTACAGCGCGTGCTGGTCAATATATTTTCTGCGAACAAGTAGTCAGAGTAAAACAGGAACAGTTCCATTTTGGGTACATCAAACAGTACACCATAGTTAACAACTCATACTTGCCTACCGTCGGCGGGAATGTATGTGCATAAGCGTTCAGGCAGACGTGCTGTTGTCTTGACATAAAGCAACAAACATTCAAAGTGTAAGGGAATGCCACTTTTCTGCTTACAGAACGAAAGGAGAATATGGGAGAATATGCACTTTTTGTAAATGTGCTGTATGCCGTGGAAAATTAGTAGTGAGAAAGACGTGTGTTATGTTTGACAATATGAAAGAAAATATGTAATTTTGCAGACGTTTTGTAAGGATAATATCAGATTTAGAAACAAATACATTATGAAAAAGGGAAATGGATTATACAATGCGAGCTACGAGCATGATGCTTGTGGTGTCGGCATGGTGGTGAACATCCACGGCAACAAGAGCCATGACCTTGTTGACAACGCCCTTCGTGTGCTTGAGAACATGGAGCACCGCGGAGCGGAGACACGCGACAAGACAGGCGACGGTGCGGGCATTCTCCTGCAGATACCCCACGAGTTCATTCTGCTGCAGGGCATTCCGGTGCCCGAGAAGGGGAAATACGGCACGGGACTGGTGTTCCTGCCTAAGGATGCGAAGCGCCAGAGCGAGATTCTCTCTATCATGATAGAGGAGATTGAGCGTGTGGGGCTCTCGCTAATGCATCTGCGCAATGTGCCGGTGAATGCCGATGTGCCCGGTGTGGGAGCGCGCGAGGTGCAGCCCGACATCAAGCAGGTGTTCATCACCGGTGTGGCGGACAGCGACGTGCCGGTTTTCGACCGTATTTTATATAAGGTACGCAAGAAGATAGAGAACCGTATCGACGACGAGGACTTCTACATTTGTTCGCTCTCTAACAAGGACATCATATACAAGGGCATGCTGACTTCGGGCCAGCTGCGCCGTTTCTTCCCTGATTTGTCTAACAACTATTTCACGTCGGGTCTGGCACTGGTACACTCCCGTTTCTCCACCAACACCTTCCCGAAGTGGAAGCTGGCGCAGCCGTTCCGTTTCATCTGCCACAACGGTGAGATCAACACTGTCCGCGGCAACCGCGGCTGGATGCAGGCCCGCGAGTCTGTGCTGTCGTCTGCCGCCCTTGGCGACATCAGGGAGATACGCCCTATACTTCAGGATGACATGTCTGACTCGGCTTCGTTGGACAATGTCTTCGAGTTTCTCGTCATGTCCGGGATGTCGTTGCCACAGGCGATGGCTATCCTCGTGCCCGAATCGTTCAACGACAAGAACCCTATTTCGGAGGATCTGAAGGCATTCTACGAATACTACTCCATCCTCATGGAGCCGTGGGACGGTCCCGCTGCGCTGATGTTCTCCGACGGCCGCTTTGCCGGCGGCATGCTCGACCGCAACGGTCTGCGCCCGTCGCGCTACACCATCACGAAGAAAGGTATGATGGTAGTGGCGTCAGAAGTGGGCGTGATGGACTTCGAGCCGTCTGACGTGGTGGCCAAGGGCCGTCTGCAGCCGGGCAAGATTCTCCTCATCGACACTCAGGAAGGCAAGATATACTACGACGGCGAGATAAAGGAACGCCTCGCCGCAGAACATCCTTACCGCCAGTGGCTCTCCACGAACCGCATCCAGCTCGAGAAGCTGAAGTCGGGGCGTAAGGTGGACAATGCTGTCAACAACTACGAACGCAAACTCAGAATTTTCGGCTTCGGCCAGGAAGACATCGACAAGACCATCGTGCCGATGTGTACCAACGGTCAGGAGCCTGTCGCTGCCATGGGCAACGACACCCCTCTGGCTGTCATCTCTGACAGGCCGCAGATTTTCTTCAACTATTTCCGCCAGCAGTTTGCGCAGGTCACCAACCCTGCCATCGACCCCATCCGCGAGGAGCTGGTGATGTCGCTGACGGAATATATCGGTGCGGTGGGCACAAACATCCTCACGCCCGACGAATCCAACTGCAAGATGGTTCGCCTGCCGCAGCCTGTGCTGACCAACACGCAGCTCGACATCCTCTGCAACATCCGCTACAAGGGCTTCAAGACGCAGAAGCTGCCCATGCTGTTTGAAATCAGCAAGGGGGCTGCCGGGCTGCGCTCTGCTCTCGACGAGTTGTGCAAGAAGGCAGAGGAGAGCGTGGACGATGGGGTGAACTACATCATCCTCTCCGACCGCGACATCGACGAGACGCACGCCGCCATTCCGTCGTTGCTCGCCGTCAGTGCCGTCCACCACTACCTCATCTCCGTGCAGAAGCGTGTGCAGACTGCGCTCATCGTCGAATCGGGCGAGATACGCGAGGTGATGCACGCCGCGCTGCTTCTCGGCTACGGCGCGTCAGCCATCAACCCGTACATGACCTTCGCCATCCTCGACGACCTGGTGAAGAGGCACAAGATACAGGAGGAGTATGCCACCGCCGAGGCAAACTACATTAAGGCTGTCGATAAGGGCTTGAAGAAGATAATGTCGAAGATGGGCATCTCTACGATACGCTCCTACCGCGGCGCGAAGATTTTCGAGGCTATCGGTGTCAGCGAAGACCTGCTGAAGAGATATTTCGGGACGGAGGTGTCCACCATCGGCGGCATCGGCCTCCGCGACATCGCACGCGACGCCATCCGCCTGCACGACGAGGGATATGCTGCCGGCGTGAACGACACGTTCCTCCACAACACGGGCCTTTTCAACTACCGCAAGGACGGCATCGACCATGCGTGGAACCCAGAGACCATCGCCAACCTGCAGATTGCGACACGCCTCGGCTCGTACAAGAAGTTCAAGGAGTGGGCTGCGTCTGTTGACCGTAAGGAGCGTCCTATCTTCATCCGCGACTTCTTCGGCTTCCGTAAGGCCGCCGTGCCGACACCGCTCGACGAGGTGGAGCCCGTAGAGAGCATCGTGAAGCATTTCGTCACGGGAGCCATGTCGTTCGGCGCGCTCTCCATCGAGGCGCACGAGGCGCTCGCTCTCGCCATGAACAAGCTCGGCGCGCGCAGCAACACGGGCGAGGGCGGCGAGGACAACGCACGCTACAAAGCCACCGTTGACGGCATCAGCCTCTCGTCGAAGACGAAGCAGATAGCTTCCGGGCGCTTCGGCGTCACGACAGAGTATCTCGTCAATGCAGAAGAGATACAGATCAAGGTGGCGCAGGGCGCGAAGCCGGGCGAAGGCGGACAGCTGCCGGGCTTCAAGGTTAACAAGATTATCGCGAAGACACGTAACGCCATACCCGGCATCACGCTCATCTCGCCGCCGCCCCACCACGACATCTACTCTATCGAGGACCTGGCGCAGCTCATCTTCGACCTGAAGAACGTCAACCCTACTGCGGCTGTCTCCGTGAAGCTCGTCGCTGAGAGCGGCGTGGGCACCATCGCTGCCGGCGTGGCAAAGGCGAAGGCCGACCTCATTGTCATCTCCGGCGCCGAAGGCGGCACGGGAGCATCGCCCGCAAGCTCTATGCGCTTTGCCGGCATCTCGCCCGAGATAGGACTGGCGGAGACACAGCAGACACTCGTCCTCAACGGGCTGCGCAACCAGGTG
This sequence comes from Bacteroidales bacterium, assembly GCA_004555245.1. GTDB lineage: Bacteria > Bacteroidota > Bacteroidia > Bacteroidales > Bacteroidaceae > Prevotella. The sequence continues at coordinate 21,117 of SFIS01000047.1, read as the reverse complement.
CGCCTGCAGACCGACGGACAGCTGAAGACGGCGCGCGACGTCATCATCATGGCGATGCTCGGGGCAGACGAGTTCTCGTTCGGCACGCTGCCGCTCATCGTCCTCGGATGTCTCATGATGCGCAAGTGCAACACCAACACATGCCCCGTGGGTGTGGCTACGCAGGACGAACGTCTCAGGGCGAAGTTCCGCGGACACTACGAGTATGTCGTCAATTTCTTCACCTTCCTCGCAGAGGAGGTGAGAGAGTATCTCTCTGAGATGGGCGTACACTCGCTGAAGGAAATCATCGGACGCACCGACCTCATCGAGGTGATGCCCGTTGACCCCAACTCGAAGCAGGCAACGATAGACTTCTCGCGCCTGCTCTACCAGACCCCGACCGACAAGCCGCTCTACTGGGACCGCGGCGCATTCACGAAAGTGGAGGGCGTGAAAGACCTTGACATCATCAAGGCGTGCGAGAAGGCGATAGAGACAAAGGAGGAGATAAACCTCGACTATGCGATAAAGAACACCGACCGTGCCGTAGCGACAATGCTCTCGGGCGTCATAGCGAAGAAATACGGCGAGGAGGGGCTGCCCGATTCCACCGTCAACATCAAGTTCAAGGGCTCGGCAGGACAGTCGTTCGGAGCTTTCGCCGTACGCGGCGTGAACCTGAAACTCGAGGGCGAGGCTAACGACTACTTCGGAAAAGGCCTCTCCGGCGGACGCATCTCCATCCTCCCGCCGGCACGCTCAAGCCAGGACTTCGTCGCAGAAGACAACATCATCGCCGGCAACACCGGCCTCTACGGAGCCACCGCAGGCGAGCTGTATGTCAACGGACGTGTAGGCGAACGTTTCGGAGTGAGAAACTCCGGAGCCATAGCCGTCATAGAAGGCGCCGGAGACCACTGCTGCGAGTATATGACCGGAGGACGTGTCGTAGTGCTCGGAGAGACGGGACGGAACTTCGCTGCCGGCATGTCGGGCGGCGTGGCGTACGTCTGGGACAAGAACCACAACTTCGACTACTTCTGCAACATGGACCAGGTGGAGATAAACCTTGTCGAAGAGGCGTCGAGCAGAAAAGAGCTGCACGAACTCATCAGACAACACTATCTCTATACCGGATCTGCCCTCGCACGCAAGATGCTCGACGACTGGAACCGCTATGTCGAGGATTTTATACAGATTGTGCCTATCGAGTACAAGCGCGTGCTGCAGGAGGAGAAGATGAAGCAACTGCAGGAGAAGATTGCGAATATGCAGCTCATCAACAACTGATAACATCCACCTCAAACAAAATACAGGAACAACAACTATGGGAAATCCAAAAGCATTTCTTACTGTGCCGCGCGTGGAAGCCGGCTACAGACCTATTCATGACCGTGTGAAAGACTTCAGCGAGGTGGAGCAGACACTCAACACCCACGACCGGCGCGAGCAGGCCTCGCGATGCATGGACTGCGGAGTGCCCTTCTGCCACTGGGCGTGCCCCCTCGGAAACAAGCCGCCCGAGTGGAACGACGCCCTCTACAAGGGCGACTGGAAACTCGCCTACCAGAGACTGACAGACACGAACGACTTCCCCGAGTTCACCGGACGCATCTGTCCCGCACTATGCGAGAAATCGTGTGTACTCAACCTCACCAACCACGAGCCCGTCACCAACCGTGAAGACGAGTGTGCCATCACCGAGGCGGCATGGAGAGAAAAATATATCATGCCGCAGACATACGAACGCAACGGAAAGACCGTTGCCGTCATTGGCGCCGGGCCCGCCGGACTTGTAGCCGCCAACCGCCTGAACAGACAGGGTTTCGCCGTCACCGTCTTCGACAAGAACGAGGCGGCAGGCGGACTGCTCAGATACGGCATACCGAACTTCAAGCTCAACAAGCTCATCATCGACCGACGCATCGACCTGATGGAGAAAGAAGGCATCACCTTCAGATACGGCGTTGACGTCACGCTGCCTGAAGGAAAGGACATCGTCACGGGCGAAGACATCGCCGCACTCCTCGGACAGGCATTCGACGCATACGTCATCGCTACGGGTACGCCGACCGCAAGAGACCTCAACATCCCCGGACGCGAACTGAAGGGCGTGCATCTCGCACTCGAACTCCTCGCACAGCAGAACAGGGTGCTCGCCGGAATGGAGTTCGCAAAGGCGGACAGAGTGACGGCAAAAGGCAAGGACGTGCTCGTCATCGGAGGCGGTGACACCGGCTCTGACTGCATCGGAACGTCACACCGGCAGGGATGCAAGTCTGTCACGCAAATCGAGATTATGCCCAAACCCGTCGAAGGACCCGAAGACCCCAACTCGCCGTGGCCCAACTGGCCACGCACGCTGAAGACAACGTCGTCGCACGAGGAGGGATGCACCAGACGATGGAACATCAACTCGCTCGAGTTCCTCGGCAAGGACGGCAAGCTGACCGGCGTGCGCGTGCAGCCCATCGACTGGAAACCCAACCCCGAAGGCGGACGCCCCATAATGGTGGAGGCGGGAGAGCCCGAGGTGATAAAGTGCGAGATATGCTTCCTCGCAATGGGTTTCCTCAAACCCCAGCAGCCTAAATTCGCCGACAACGTCTTCGTCGCAGGCGACGCGGCAAACGGAGCGTCGCTCGTCGTCAGAGCCATGGCAAGCGGACGCGAGACGGCAAAAAAAGTGCAGGCGTTCCTCGCAAAGTGATGCCGGACGGCATCTGCTCATGACAAGGAAAGCCTGCAATACGGGCAAAATTGTTTGAAACTTACATTTCCCTTTTTAGTGTATGGCAGTAGCTGCTGACAGGCGTGTCACAGCACTGCCTTTTTTCGTGCCCCTGCCTTAGCAGAGGAAATAGGCAAGGGCAAAGCCGCCGACGACAAGCCATACATACAGCGCACCGGCGAGAAAGAAAGGCTTGGCGCCAGCCTGACGGAACTTGTCGATAGACGTGTCGCTGCCGAGGGCGGTCATGGCAAGCGTGAGCATGAAGGTGGATACAACCTCCGTCACTTTCAGAGCCGTTGCGAACCATGCCTCGCCGTCGAAGGCTGAATGCATACCGCTGTTTACGGCTATCATCAGCAGGAAGATGAAGGCGAACCAGGGCACGTTGATGCTGCGCTTCTCTGCCACCGGCCCGCCGCGGCGGGACAACAGCCACGACATCGCGATCAGGACGGGCACAAGAAGCATCACGCGCACCATCTTTACGATGAGCGAATCGGTGGCTATCTCGCTGCCCATGGCATTGCCCGCACCTACGACATGGGCCACCTCGTGAAGTGTGGAACCCGTATAGACACCCATCTGCTGTGTGTCAAGAACCCCGCTCAGACCCATGCGGTACATGATGGGGTAGAGGAACATGGAGAGTGTGCCGAAGATGACAACGGTGCTTACGGCCACTGCAGTCTGGTGGGGCTTGCCCTTCGCAATAGGCTCGGCACCGAGAACGGCGGCGGCCCCGCAGATGGCTGAGCCCGTGCTCGTCATCAGCGTAGTCTCACGGTCGAGACCGAGGCGCCTGCCCAACCACACGCCGAGAAGGAGCGTCACAACGACAACGATACAGTCGATGAGCACTGCCTTGGGACCTACTGCAACTACATCCTGAAACGTAAGGCGGAAACCGTAAAGAATGATGCCCAAGCGGAGCATACGCTTGGAACAGAACTTTATGCCGCCGTCCCATGACGAGGGCTGCCGCCGGCGGAGGGTGTTGGCATACAGCATTCCGAGAAGGATGCCGATGATGAGAGAGCTGAACGACAGGGCTTTCACGGCCGGAAGCAGAGAGATGTACCATGCCGCTACTGACAGGGCGGCAATGACGAGAAATCCTTTCAGAGAATCTTTCATGTTTTTTCTGTTTTATGCTTTTTGTTTGGGTTGTCGCCTCTCGAGGGACAAAAGGATGTGCAAAATTACGGATTTTTTTGTCTTTATTTGCACATCAGATACTTTTTTTATACTTTTGCACCGATTTTCATAATTTCTACAACAATACAAGACATGGCGCGACATATCATAACACTCGTCACAATCATCATGCTGTCAATAACCCCCGACGCTACGGCACAGCGGCTTTTCCATATCTCGCGCAGTGTCAACCGGAACTGGGTGTGCTATGACGTCAACCAGAAAAACAACCTGCTCGACATCAAGAACCCCATACACGTCTATTGGCACAACAACACGGACAATCCCGGACACGAGAACGAACTCTCGTTCTTCCAGCGCAAGATGGCCTACGGATACAACGTCATAAACAAGGGGAACAACGAGGTGGAGGTGAAACTCACGGCCTACAGGAAACGCTCGATGAAAGTGAAGCGTCACAACGGCAAATGGATGTGTGTCGTCAACATCAACAACAGGCCTTGCCAGCTGAAGGAGATACAGGTGAAGACAAAGGAGGGCAATCCGATGCACGTGCTGTATATCCATCTCCTGGGAACGGCACTGAGCGACGGGTCGGCACAGAAAGAGAAGATTGTCAACTCGTGAGCCATGCCTCACATGGCCCGCAACAAGCCAAACCTCATCCCGCAAACAGCATCATGCAGACTACAGCAACCAACCATTACAGAGACCTTGTACATCTCGGGACGCCTATCGTGGTCGGCCAGGTCGGCAACCTTGTCCTCAACTTCGCCGACACCTTCATGATAGGGCATCACTCGACACTCGAACTCGCGGCGGCAAGCTTCGTGAACAACATCTTCGTGCTCGCCGTACTCTTCGCCATAGGCTTCAATTTCGCCATCACGCCAATCGTCGGGCCCCTCATCGGACGCAACGAGAGGCAACAGGCGGGAGCCGCTCTCAAGGCGGGATTCTATGCCAACGCAGTCCTGATTGTACTTCTTGCAGTATGCTCCATAGCATTCTATCTGATGCTGCCGCACTTCGGACAGCCCGAAGAGTTGCTGCCGCTGATGCGTCCCTATCTCCTCGTCAATATTCTCTCTCTGCCTTTCACCGTCATAGGCTGCCAGATGAAACAGTTCTACGACACGATAGGCAAGACAAGTATATCGATGTATGTCCTCATCTCGGGCAATCTGCTGAACGTCGCAGGCAACTGGGCGCTTATCTACGGCAACTGCGGCATGCCGGAACTGGGGCTTCTCGGCGCCGGCATCGCTACGGCTGTGTCGCGTATGCTCATCGCCGCAGCGTTCTGTTGCCTGCTCCTGACAAAGCGCGAGTTCTGTATATTTAAAATAGGTATAGCGGAAGCACGGCGTGACGATGTGAACGGATATTTCAAGAGCCTGCACAGGCTGGGCTGGTCGTCGGCGTTGCAGTCAACGGTAGAGTGCGGAGCCTTCTCGCTCGTCGCTATCTTTGTCGGATGGACAGGAACGAAACCCCTGGCGGCACATCAGATCATGATCACCATGTCGATGTTCTTCTACAACCTGTATCTCGGAATAGCCACCGCAATAAGCATACGCGTCAGCCATTATGTAGGCACGGGAGACACGGAAGAGATAGTGCGTGTCACGCGCAGCGGCTTCTTCATCATCATCGCCATGGCGGCCACGGTGGCAGTGCCGGTCTTCTGCTTCCGCCACGACATAGGCTTCCTCTTCACTGCCGACCGCACCGTCTGCCGCCTCGTGGCTGCAACAATCATCCCGCTCATACTGTATCAGATCAGCGATGCCTTTCAGTGTTGTCTCGCAAACGCATTGCGGGGGCTGGGAGAGATGCGCCTGATGATGTATGCGGCAGTCTTCGCATATTTCATCGTCTCGCTGCCGCTCAGCTGGTGGTTGGGCATTGTGATGAAATATGGCATAGTGGGCATCTGGAGCGCCTTCCCCGTATGCCTCACCGTGGCAGGCCTGCTCTATTGGCTCATCTTCCGCAAGCGCCTCTCCGTTCACGGCGGGATGCCGGGACAATGACAGTGCCTGCAACAAAAAACAGCCGCGCCCCCTGCAATACACATGCATTGCAGGGGGCGTAGCCGTTTCTGAATCACTATGCTTGCGCTTTCCGTTTTTCTTGTCTCTGCTTTCGTTTCCTCCTCCCCGTTTCCTGTATTCTTCGACCAGGTCGAAGAACACCGCCTCACTTCCTCCGCAGCCTGAAGCCTAAAGCGGCTACGGCTTCCTCAAGGCGGCTTTCCTCGGCGTCGCCCGTGATGCGGGCCTCGGGCGGAGACAGTGTGACACTCGCCTCCCTGACACCCTCGACAGCGGCGAGAGCTGCCTGTGCCGCACTGCGGCAGTGGTTGCAGTTCATGCCTTCAATAACATACACACGCTCATTCATGACGGCTGCCTCCTCCCCGTCATGGCAGTGGCAATGCTCGTCATGGCAGCCGCAATGCCCTTCATGGCAGCCGCAATCTTCGTCTCCTGCATGACAGTGGCATGCGTCAGCCTTCCGCAGACCTAACTTAGGCAGCACGACGGCATAGACGAGAAGCAGTGCGAGAACCGCCGTTGACAGCCATGACAGCCACGAGGTGGTCTCCTCGCAGCAGCCGCCGTCCATCCTGAGAGTCCGGGTGAAATCTATCACGCCGCCGAACTGCAGCGTGTCAACCATCCAGCCGAAGGCTATGGCACCCAGAATGATGCTTGCCAGGTAAGTGGCGAGAGTGCGTCTGCCCATCACTTTCCTTATGACGAGGATGCTCGCCATGTTGCAGGCGGGACCCGCCATAAGCAGTACAAGGCCCGCACCGGGTGTCAGACCCTTCAGCATCAGTGCGACGGCGATAGGAATAGACCCCGTGGCGCATAGATACATCGGCACGGAGAGGCACAGGACAAGAAGCATCGAGGCCAGGGTGTTGCCCTGAAAGACTGCGAAAAGGCTGTCAGGGACAAAGACGGTGATAAGTCCTGCAACGACAAGTCCTACGACAAGCCATTTGCCGATGTCCTCCATCATCTCGACAAAGGCATAGCGCAATGCCACGCCCATACGCTGGAAAAAGCTAAGGCGACCGGATGCATCCTCGTGACAGCAGCCGCACTCCGCTTCCTCACTCTCTGCCGGCTGGCAGGACGTGCCGCCGCCGCCGAAACGGTTGACAAGCACACCGCCGAAAACTGCTGTCGCCAAAGCGGCAACGGGGCGTATCACGGCGAACGGAAGACCCATCAGGCTGAATGTGGCGATGATGGAATCGACACCGGTCTGTGGGGTGGCGATGAGAAAAGATGTCACTGCGCCGTGCGACGCACCGTCTTTCCGGAGAGACATGGCAGTAGGTATCACACCGCACGAACACAATGGAAGCGGGATGCCGAACAAGGCGGCATAGACAACCGAACGGAAAGACGGCTCGGAAAGATAACGGGTGTAGCATCCGCGAGGCACAAAGGCGTGGAGAATGCCGGCGAGAAAGAAGCCCAGAAGAAGATAGGGCGACATCTCGTTGATAAGATGAAGTATTTCTTCCATATTGAATGAGATTTTCTGTGTTGGTCTGCAAAATTACAAAATCATTCGTTTACAGCCAACAGCGGCGACACCTTTTTCAATTTTTCATGCCTCTTTGCAATGCAGTTGCAGTAAAAACAGCTTTTTTGATTGCGAAATTTGCAGGTTACGTTCTTTTTCCGTAATTTTGCCGAAAATATGAAACGTAACGCCATAAGGCTGATTCTATACATTATTATATATATACACAGTTCACCTTAATCATAGTTCAAGACACCTATGACAAACTATCGCACCATCGCAACAGCCATCCTTCTTGTCCTGCAGGCCGCTTTCCTCGTGCCTGCAGCAGACGCGCAGTCGTGCAGGGAGGACTTCCGCAAGAACCCGTATCTTGCCGGAAACAACTACGTCGCTTATCCCGGGCCGCAGAAGGCTCTCACGCCCGCACCGAAAGGCTACGAACCCGTCTATCTCAGCCACTACGGCAGACACGGCTCGCGCTATCATATCGGCGACGTATATGACGAGACATACAAGATTCTGCTTGCAGCCGACAGTGCCGGAGTGCTCACACAGGCCGGCAAGGAACTGCTTGCCAACGTCGTGCTGCTGAAGAACGAGGCGGCTGGACGTGACGGCGAACTCACACCGCTCGGCGCTTTGCAGCATCAGCAGATAGCACAGAGGATGTATGACAACTTCCCGGAGATTTTCGCAAAAGAGACACACATCGACGCCAAGTCAACAGTTGTCATACGATGCATACTCTCCATGGAGAACGCATTGCTAAAACTCAAGTCCCTCAACCCCAAACTCAGCATAACGCATGACGCTTCGCAACATGACATGTACTACATGAACCAGAGCGATTCTGTCATATACAACTCGAAGAAGAAGGCGCGCGGCATAGTGAAGGAGTTCCGCTCGGCGCATACACATCCCCAGCGACTCATGTCGCTCCTCTTCAACGACAGCGGATACTGGCAGAAGAAACTCGATGCGCAGGCACTGATGCGCAACATATACAAGCTCGCCATGAACGTGCAGAGCTCGGAGATACGCCACACGATGAATCTCACGGGGCTATTCACCGAAGACGAACGCTACGACTTGTGGCAGGCGCAGAACGCTTACTGGTATCTATACTACGGACCGTCGCGCTACACCGACGGCGTCCAGCCATACTCGCAGCGCAACCTCCTGCACAAAATCATCAGCCAGGCCGATTCATGCCTGCGCCTCGACAACTGCGGGGCGCACCTGCGTTTCGGACACGACACCATGGTGATGCCTCTCACCTGCCTGCTCGAACTCGACGATACAAACCGCGACATACCAGACCTCAACACCCTGCCGCAGAAGGAATGGTGCGACTACCGAATCTTCCCGATGGCCTGCAATATACAGCTCGTCTTCTACCGCTCCGTAGGTGCGAAGGCAAAGACAGCAGACAAGGATTCCAAAAACAAGGACATACTTGTCAAGATTCTGCGCAACGAGAACGAAGCGCGGCTCCCGATAAAGACAAACATCTTCCCGTACTACAGGTGGAGCGACGTGAAGGCATACTATCTGAAGAAACTTGCTGCCTACGAGGCTACAAGACAGTGACGCGGATTGTCTGAAACACTGCCGCTAATGCATAGACATCTGGGGTGTCCTGAACAAAATGTCCGGGATGTCGAATTCTTGACGTACATTTCATCTGCCGTAAATGCAAGACAACATGATTACATTCAGACCGGCAACCACAGCCGATTCTCTGCTCCTCTCGCGCGGTCTGCACGCCGCGCTACTCATCAACGACGTGACAGACGAACGTCTCCGGCGTTTCGCCGACCTCGTCTGCAGCCGCCACGATGTCCTCTATTCGCCGCAGAACACCACCGTCGCCATGGCTGACGGCAACGAAGCCGGCATCATCACAGCCTACGACGGCTCGCGGTATGCCGCCATGCGCCAGGTCACGATGCCGCTGCTGAAACGCGAGTTCGACATCGAATTTCCCGAAATGGAAGACGAGACGGAGGCAGGAGAATACTATCTCGACTCGTTGGCAGTCATGCCCGAGTTCCGTAACCGCGGCATAGGCAGGGCTTTGCTCACCCACGCAATCGCCGAGGGAAAGCGGCTGGGGCTCGCCGTCACACTCGCCGTCGATCCGGACAACACCGGCGCGCAGAGACTGTATCACAGCCTCGGCTTCAGACACATGCGCGACATCTTCATTTTCGGACACACCTACTGGAAATGGAAGGTGTGAAACCGGCCCTTAGAGGTATGTCTCCGCTACACTATCCCGCCAATGCTGATTTGCGAAATAAATGACAGGGAAAAGCAGGAAAAAGGGAAAATGGATTAGTTTATGTCAAAAAATGTGCACAAATCGACTGACAATGTGCAAATAACACGCATTTTTTGTGAAAAAAATTTGTCAGATTAAAGAATTATTCGTTACTTTGCAGCGTAAATGTGTTAACACCCCAGAATTTTTAAGGTAAAGGAATTAAATTAACAATCAACAAAAACATTACAATCATGTCAGAAATCGAACAGAAAGTAAAAGAGATCATCGTTGAGAAACTTGGCGTTGACGAATCAGAAGTAAGTGCAGAAGCATCTTTCACAAACGACCTCGGTGCAGATTCTCTCGATACAGTAGAGCTCATCATGGAATTTGAGAAGGCTTTCAGCGTAAACATTCCAGACGACAAGGCAGAGACTATTTCAACAGTGGGCGACGCTATCGCATATATCGAAGCTAATGTTGAGAAATAAGAATCTCTTTCACACATAATCTAACCGGAAGTTGTGTCATTTCTCTATCGGGATGGCGTAGCTTCCGTTTTTTCGTAAAAGAAGCGCACACACGACAAGCCTGCCGATACAAGACACACTGCACAGAACGCAGGCTACGTCAGCGCAACATCATACAACCCCACAAAGACACATATATTATAATTATTCTATGGAACTGAAAAGAGTAGTTGTAACAGGCTTGGGAGCCATCACTCCACTCGGCAACAATGTTGAAGAGACATGGAAGAATATCGTTGCAGGCAAGAGCGGAGCAGCACCCATCACACGCTTTGACGCGTCAGCATTCAAGACACAATTCGCCTGCGAGGTGAAGAACTTCAACCCCGCAGAATATATCGACCGCAAGGAAGCCCGCAAGATGGACCCCTACTGCCAGTATTCGGTCGCAGCAGCGACACAGGCTGTAGAGGATTCGGGGCTCGACCTCGACACCGTTGACAAGAACCGTGTTGGTGTTGTCATGGGTGTAGGCATCGGCGGAATGCGCACTTTCGAGGACGAGGTGTGCAACTGGGCTATCAACGGACCTACGATGGGTCCGAAGTTCAACCCCTTCTTCATCCCGAAGATGATTGGCGACATAGCATGCGGACATATCTCCATAAAGTACGGCTTCCACGGCCCTAACTACATCACCGCATCTGCCTGCGCTTCTTCTACCAACGCACTGGCCGACGCTTTCAACCTCATACGCCTCGGCAAGGCTGACGTCATGGTGACCGGCGGTGCTGAAGCCGCTATAGCAGCGTGCGGCGTAGGCGGTTTCAACGCCATGCACGCACTCTCTACACGCAACGACGAGCCGGAGAAGGCAAGCCGCCCGTTCTCTGCAAGCCGCGACGGCTTCGTAATGGCCGAGGGCGCATCAATTCTCATACTCGAAGAACTTGAGCACGCCAAGGCACGCGGCGCAAAGATCTACGCCGAGATGGTAGGCGCAGGGCTCTCTGCCGACGCACATCACATCACTGCATCACATCCGGAAGGCCTCGGAGCAAAGCTCGTCATGGAGAACGCGCTCGACGATGCCGGCATGAAACCGGAGGAGATCGACTACATCAACGTACACGGCACATCAACTCATGTCGGCGACATCTCTGAGGCAAAGGCCATCAAGGACGTCTTCGGCGATGCTGCCTACAAGCTCAACATCTCTTCTACAAAGTCGATGACAGGCCACCTGCTCGGTGCTGCCGGCGCTACAGAGGCGATGTTCTCTGTCCTCGCCGTACAGAACGATATAGTGCCTCCGACAATCAACCACGAAGAGGGCGACGACGATCCGGAGCTCGACTACAATCTCAACTTTACATTCAACGTGGCACAGAAGCGCGAAGTGCGTGCCGCACTGTCAAACACATTCGGCTTCGGCGGTCACAACGCATGCGTCATCTTCAAGAAATACTCTTGCTGATGCAGCTGACCTGATGACATGACGAATGCCGGCAGCCGTGCGCAGGCGACAGCCTGGCGCTTCGCGACGAAGCGTCTGGGACTTCCGTCTGCACTCGGTTGCCGGCTACATCGTGCCACACCGAAGAGACATGTCACAAAGCGGCGGCACCGCAGCCGCCGGAAGATATCCCTTTATGAACATCATAGACCATATAAAGCTACCTTTCAGAAAAGACAAAGAACTCTACCTGCAACTCTACCGCATCCTCGGCATCCTGCCCCACAACATCTCTCTATACAAGCTCGCCCTCATGCACAAGAGTGTGGCACACCGCACCGCCAAGGGACGTCCTGCCAACAACGAACGTCTGGAGTTTCTTGGCGATGCCGTGCTTGACGCCACCGTCGGGCATATCGTATATGACCACTTTCCCGGAAAACGCGAGGGCTTTCTCACAAACACACGCTCGAAACTCGTGCAGCGCGAGACACTCGGACGTCTGGCGAAAGAGATGGGCATCACACAGCTCATCCTCTCTTCCGGACGCTCTGCCACACACAACTCCTACATGGGCGGCAATGCCTTCGAGGCTCTTGTCGGAGCGCTTTATCTCGACCACGGGTACGACGCATGCATGAAGTTCGTGCAGAAACAGATTCTCTCGAAACTCGTCAACATAGACAAAGTGGCATACAAAGAGGTCAATTTCAAGTCGAAACTCATAGAGTGGACGCAGAAAAACCGCGTTGTCATGGAGTTCAGATGTGTTGAGGAGACAAAGGACGAGAACGGCTCGCCCGTCTTTGAATACGTCTGTATGCTCGAGAACATTGAGGCTTGCAAAGGCAGGGGATTCTCCAAGAAAGAGGCACAGCAGCACGCGGCGGAGGACACGCTGAAGAAACTGCGCAAGCAACCGAAGTTCTGCGACAGCATCTTCCAGGCAAAGACAGACCGCACGAAGATGGAAGAAGAGCCCGTAGCCGTTGTCCCCGATGTGGAGAAGGACGTCAACGATGCACAGAATTTCATCATCTCGGACAACGGCGCGACGGCTGAAGAATCTTCAGAGACATCAAGCCGCAATGCGTCCGCGCAGTCCGAAAGACGCGCCAACGAACGGAAGGCAGCGCCACAGGCAGAAGCTGAAGAGACACTCGACATCGACTTCTCTGACCTGCAGGTAGAACAGAAAGAGCTGACACGCGAGGAAATAATCGCCGCAGCAGAGGAAGCGGCATTCGACGAAGCCCGCCGGCAGGCAGTAGGATGATTTCTCAATCCGTCGTACACTACTGTCTGACAGACGCAACACTATTAAACATTACAACAAGAAGGCAGGAAACGGAAGCCGGGGCAGTCCCGACAGCCGTTTCCTGCCTTCTTCCGTATCTCGTGCGCAGGTCAGGAGAGTGCAGCCCGTATGTCTTTTGCGAGAGTGCCGGCAGACACAGATGAATCTCCCCGTCAGCTGTAGAAGACGCCAGTCATGCAAGACAGAAATGTATGACAAACACTATAACACTCGGAAAAATATAAGAAAAAAATGGCGAAATCTCAATAAAACCGCCCCAAGTGGTTAATTTTGGTTAAGATAATACGCAAGATACACCTGCTGTTATATATTTTTTATATTTTTGCAATGACTAATTAACTAAGGTCAACACATTCTTTTTTGATTCAAGATCGAAACACTTAAATATACTATCACTAAAACACAGACTTATGCAAAGAAACAAGACTATTGCTGACCAGGCTCTCCGAGCGCTGGCAGTAGCTGGATTTGCAGCCCTGGTTATGCCTCAGACGATGTCTGCCGGCAACGATGCCTATGCCTATCGTGTTCAGGCTGTCGCTCAGCAAAGCCAAGTCAAGGGAAATGTTGTAGATGAGTTTGGTGAGCCGCTCATTGGTGTCACCGTGCGATTGAAAGGCACGCAGACAGCCACCATCACCGACCTCGACGGCAATTTCACCCTCAACGCCAAGCCCGGTGCAGAGATTGAACTCTCGTATGTGGGTTATCTCACACAGATAGTGGCAGCCCAGGACGGCATGAAGATTCAGCTGAAACCCGATTCGCAGATGATGGAAGAAGTCGTTGTGATTGGTTTCGGCACGGTAAAGAAACGCGACGTTACAGGTTCAGTGGCACAGATAAAGTCTGACGCAATCCTTCAGGCACCCACCTCTGATGTGACATCTGCGCTTCAGGGCCGCATCTCCGGTCTTGACGTTAACGACGGTGAGCTGCGCATCCGCGGTAACCGCTCCATCAACGGTAAGAACGACCCGCTCGTCATCATCGACGGTGTGCAGGGCGGTTCGCTCGGCGACATCAACCCCGAGGACGTCGAATCCGTTGACGTGCTGAAGGATGCCTCCTCAACAGCCATCTATGGTTCGCAGGGTGCCAACGGTGTCATCATCGTGACAACGAAGAAAGCGGAGAAGGGCAGAATGGCCATCTCTTACAGCGGCTCCGTTTCCGCCGCCATGCGCCCCGACCATCCCGACTATCGTTCCGGCGACAACTACTATAACGCAGCAAAGGACGCTGCCGTCGCTGCCGGACAGTGGTCGAGTGCAGCTGACGACCGCCTCCTCTTCTCGTCGAACGAGGCTTATGCAGCCTACAAGGCAGGAGCGTGGACAAACTATGAGGACCTCCTTCAGAAATCCGCTACCTGGAGCACGAAGCACACCGTGACCCTCTCCGGCGGCACGGACAAGACCTCGGCACGTTTCTCTCTCGGATATGCCAGCAACGGCAACAAGTGGAAGGAAGGCAACGGCACCGACCGCTATGTCCTCCGTGCAAACATCGACCATAAGTTGTATGACTGGATTTCTGCCGGCGTTGACTTCCAGCTGACACACAACCGTGCCGGCAACTCGCCTTACGAGAAAGCCGCCACGACAGGCATGGAGCTCGGTTCGCCCTACGGTGTGTATGACGCGGAGACAGAAACCTATTCTATAGGCAATGAGCTTGTCGAGCGTCCTCTCGCTGCCGACGAGTATGTCAATCCTCTCATCGACAACAACGGCAACTATCTCTACAAGCGTGAATCCTACGGCACAAACGTCATTGCCAACGGCTATCTCGACATCCATCCTATCGAAGGCCTCACTTTCCGCTCGCAGCTCAACGCTCACATCACCAACTCTTCTGTGGGCGACTACATCGATGCCAGCCAGTCTGCCAATCTTGAGAAGACAGGCCAGAAGAGCACCGCTACGATGACAAAGAGCTCAGGCCTCTATCTTGAATGGAACAACGTCCTGACTTATAATTTCGTCCAGCTTCCGAAAGACCATCACCTCGGTGTCACACTCCTCACCACATGGAGCCGCAAGACGAGCGACTTCCTCTCGGCAACCTCCAAGGGCCAGACTTTGGCAAGCAATCTCTGGTGGAATCTCAGCAGCAACGACGGCGAGGACGGCTCTTCAGTCCATTCAAGCGGTTATGAGCAGAGCCAGACTTTCTCTTATGCCGGTCGTGTCTCTTACGACTGGAAGAGCCGCTATCTCTTCACCGCCTCTCTCCGCCGCGACGGTGCGAGCCGTCTTGCCGACGGACACAAGTGGGACTGGTTCCCTTCTGCTGCCCTCGCATGGCGTATCACCGACGAGGCATGGATGGAGAAGGTTAAGGGCAACTGGCTTGACGACCTCAAGATTCGCGCCACATACGGTGTGACGGGCAACGCCGGTATCGGCATCTACGGCACACAGTCCGGCGTCACCTTCGCCAACTGGTCGTTCGGCTTCCAGGATAATGCGGCCAACCGCTATATCCTCGGTACTCTCGACAAGAACGGCTCGGGCTACTATGTTGTTGCCAACAAGGACACAAAATGGGAGAAATCCACCACTTTCGACCTTGGCTTCGACGCTTCCTTCCTCCGCAACCGCATCAATGTAGTCTTCGACTGGTACTACACCAAGACCACTGACCTTATCCTCCTCCGCTCTCTGCCTACGTCAGCAGGTATGGACGGAAAGTACGCTACATATACCAACATCGGTTCTACACGCAACACGGGTGTCGAGTTCACCGTCAACACGCGTAATATCGTAAAGAAGAACTTCCAGTGGAACTCTTCTCTCACCTTCTCTGCCAACTCCGAGAAGATCGAAGACCTCGTTGACGGCACAGACATCACGATAGGCACGGAGAAGGAGAAGAACACGCTTATGCTCGGTCATCCTATCAAGTCGTTCCTGACATTCAAGTATATCGGTATCTGGAAGACCAGCGAGGCTGACGAGGCCGCTATCTTCAACCAGAAGCCGGGCGACGTTCACGTCGATATCCCGGGAATGCGCAAGGTTTCTGACGGCGTTTATGAGAAGGCAGACAAGGACGGAAACATCGTCCAGTACACCAAGGACAATCCTTACACCATCTCGCAGACCGACGATGTGCAGTATATCGGCTCTACCTCTCCTACATGGTTTGCCGGCTTCAACAACGATTTCACGATTGGCAACTTTGATGTGAACCTCTATTTCTATGCACGCTTCGGCCAGTGGGCAGAGAACCGCATGGGTGCCTACACTCCTACCAACGGCGGCAAGTATGCGAATATGGACTATTGGGTAGCAGGCACAAACGAGGACGCCCTCCTTCCCGGAGCCTACAAGGGACGCAACTTCTACGACTACACCGGTTATCAGGCAATCTGGTATGCCGACAACTCGTTCATCAAGCTGAAGCGCGTCACAGTGGGCTACACACTCCCGAAGTCTCTCCTGAAGACTGTCGGCCTCTCGAAGGTTCGCGTATATGCTACGGTAAACGACCCGTTGTATTGGGTGAAGAGCGACTTCCAGAAGGGCTGGGATCCGGAAGGCAACCAGCGCAGCTTCACTTTCGGTGTCAACCTGAACTTCTAAAGAACCAACGAGTGTTTTTCCCCGCACTACTCACATCATAAAAATCAGACATACAATGAAGATTTTCAATAAATATATCATGGGTGCCATGGTTGCGTCCGCTGCCGCTTTCACCCTCCAGTCTTGTGGCCTCGACGAGTACAATCCGTCAGCCGAAGGCGCCAACGAGGTCTTTGCCACTCCTCAAGGCATGGAGAACCTCGTAAACCAGATGTATTACAACTTCCGCTGGAAATACTACGGCCGTGAGGACCCTGTCCTTTACATGGAGGGCTCCGGCGATATCTGGCAGAACCGTGCCGGCGGCTACGAATACGGCATGCAGCTCACCCGCTGCGTCAACCTTCAGGGCGACCGCGGCCAGATAGCCAACGTGTGGAACCGCGTCTATGACAACATCAACGACTGCAACGCCGTCATCAACCGTCTGCCGGACTGTATAGGTCTCTCCGAGGCCCAGGCATCCAGCTTCGAGGGCGAGGCGCGTTTCATGAGAGCCTACTGCTACTGGTGGCTCGTCGAGTTCTTCGGCGACATCGAGATGCGCACGGAGGAGACCTCGGCTGCTGTCTTCACCGCCTACCGCACGCCGGCAAAGCAGATTTACGACGAGGTGATTATCCCCGACGCAAAGTCTGCCGCATCCCTCCTCCCCGTAAATCCTTACAACGGAGACGTAGGCCGCTCGACACAGAAAGCCGCCAAGGCCCTCCTTGCCCGTGTCCTCCTCACCCGTGCGCAGTATGAGGCGCAGGGCAGTGCAGAGCAGAACGCATTCTACGAGCAGGCTCTCGCCGCTGCCAATGATGTCATCAACAACAAGTCGTCTCTCGGCATCAAGCTCTACAACACCTACGACGAGATCTGGCAGGCGAAGAACAACAAGACAAACACCGAGTTCCTCTGGGTGACAACATTCTCCAGCAACGCCTCGCTCGACGCCGATTCCAAGCCAAACCGCGTCTATCGCTATTTCTCTCCGTCGCTTGTGGGCAACGCCGGCATCACGAACACCGCCACATCCTGGGAGTATCCTTCAGAAGGCCGCCTCATGATGCCTACCTACTACTTCATGAAGCTGTGGCAGGATTGGGACGCACGCTACGACGCCATCTTCCAGGAGGAGTTCCCGGAGAATGCTCCCCGCGGCTTCACGTGGAATGCCGATCAGGCGGGCAAGTATAATCTCCCTGGCCTTGTAGGCAAGAAGGTTACCAAGGACAAGACCGTGCTCTACTTCACCAACAAGAGCCTCTCGCAAGAAGAGGAGGACGCATACACGGCAAAGGGCATCGCTACTGTCGATATCGACAAGCTCTACAAGACAGAGGCTGTCAACTCTTACGGCGGCGCGAAGGTTCGCAATCCGAATTCCAAGTATCCGGATCTCGATCCTAACACGACAACGTATATTGCAGAGTCCTTCCCGCGCTTCATGAAATATCGCATCTGGGACCGCGACCCTAACGGCACCTTCCTCCTCGCCGCTCCCAACGGTCAGTTCGGCTTTGGCGACGTGCCCGTAATACGTTATGCCGAGATGCCGCTCGTCGCCGCCGAGTGTATGATAGCCCTTGGCAGAACCGCCGAGGCAGCCACCCTCATCAACAAGGAGATTCGCAACGCCCGTGTCGTACGTCCCGGCCACAATCTCTCCGAGGCACAGGTAAAGGCGTCAGACATGACCATCGACTGGATTCTTGAAGAGCGCGCACGCGAGCTCTGCGGCGAGTGGCTCCGCTGGTTCGACCTCAAGCGCATCCTCGGTCCGCAGGGCAAGTTCGCCGCTACAATCTTGGGCCGCAACCCGTCAATGGCGGGCGACGACTGCCGTCAGGAATATCACACCCTCTGGCCTATCCCTAACACCTTCCTCGACAAGCTGCAGAATGCGGAGGAGTTCGGACAGAACCCGGGCTATGACCCATACGTGAGAAACTAACCCTATTTCCTCAGGTTGACAGGTAAACATGTCGGGCTTGCCTCCACTGCCTTGTGGCGTCAGAACCTACATCTTGTTTACTTGTCAACCTTTCAACCAGATACAATAACTTAAAAACAGAAACATTATGAAAAAAATCTTTACACTCTCTTTAGCACTTGTTGCAGCGCTCAGCGCAAGTGCACAGGCAAAATACGGCTTATATGCCGATACTGAAACAATGAAGGCAGAGAAGCAGATTTGCGGACCCACAGATCTTGGCGATGGTTCTTATGACTTCGGTTACTATCAGGACGAGAACGCTACAGTTACAAAGCAGAACGGCATGGCGCTCTCATACCTTGAGGTAAAGGCTAATTATCCAAATGTGGACAGAATTACCTCTCACTACAATGCCGGAAGCTTCGGTGGAAACTTTGCATATAACGCAGAGGTATGGGGCGTGGGCACTACTGACGATGCTCTCGTATATTCTTCTTCTCTTACCGGTGAAGATGCCGACCCAAAGGCTGTCTGGACGAAACCGAACCCTGCTGGTGGTGAGGACCTTGAAGTTAACGAGACTTGGGATCTTATTGGCACAGCTCCAGACCGTTGGATTGGTTTCGCCGTTGATGTGGCAGCAGGCAAGGAGCTCAACGTCACAGGCATCGCCTTCAACTGTGCTTCAAACCAGAACTTCATCTGGGCTATCGCCATCTATGACGAGGCCGGCAACCAGAAATACTTCTCCGGAAACGCAAAGATGGGTAACTGCAACTCTACTGATGAATCAAAGGCGCAGTGGCAGAATGCCAACTCAGCATACATCACGACCACTGGTGTAAGAGAAATCTCCGGATGGGTTGTACGCGACAATATTGAGCAGCCTGGTACACTTGCAAGTACTTCTCCTTCTAAAGCTTTCGCCGTTCTTCCAGAAGGAGGCCTGAAACTTACAGGCAAGAACACGGTACGCCTCTATTACGCTTGCAAGAACGCGCGCCTCATGGCTATCGAGCGCTTCTGGCTTGAGACAGGCGACGCTGCCGGCATCTCAAACGTCACTGTTGACTCGTCAGCGGACGCTCCGGCTTACAACCTTGCAGGTCAGGCAGTCAGCGCTTCTTACAAGGGTGTAGTGATAAAGGGCGGCAAGAAGTTCCGCCAGAACTGATTGTCGGCATGACAGACGCATGAAGCGTCGCCGTCAGATATAATCTCGAAGGGCAGTATGTCAGTCGCCCCAGACTGATATGCTGCCCTTTCTGCGTCTGGCACTGCCGGCGACAGAGAAGCCACAGCCATCTTCTGCTTCCGCACGTCTGTAATCATTTGCAGGACAGTTGCCCTGTGATCCTGTTTCTCTTAAACATCTTCAAGTTCAATACCAAAAGATCAGAATTTGGGATTTATCATTATCCATTCGTAAAAAGTGTGTAGTTACACAAAAATTACTAATGATGCGTGTAAACGCGTATTTGCAAAGTGTCAGAATTAACTATTGTTAAAATGCGGAATACGTGCGTTGTAAATCACGGGGCACTGCTTCGCACTTCTCTGGGCTCTGAATTTGAGGTTTGTGTAATCTGTTGATTGACAGTGTGTTGTAAAAGAGGGTGGTCTGAAAAGAGTTTTTCTGTATGCAAAACAAGACGTTTGAGGGTCATGAATAGAGCCTTTAGTGGTCTCAAATAGTCAAGTTAGTGCTGTCAAACAGACTGTTTTGTCTCGTCAGATAGTCAACCTTGCGTGCCGAAATAGTCTGTCTTGCCCTGCCGGAGAGAGTTTTTCATGGTCCAGAGTGGTGCAGCGCACATCTTTTTTACGTTTTGGCAAGAAAGGAAATGTTAAAACGTATGCAAGCCGTGATGTCGGTTTCAGGCGGTGTTTCGTGACATATTGTCGGTTTGCAGTCGCAACTCCTCGCATTGTGTAAGGTGCTGTTGCGGTCCCGTTATACGTTCTGAAGACAGTAGTTTTGTGTCGGTCATTGTAATGGCGAGGTACTGCCATTACCTCCCGTTGGTCAGTGACCGTTGGTTCCAGGCAGCCGTACGGGCACGACTTTTTCCGAGGGCTTCGCCCCCGTGTTCTTCGCCTTTGGCTCAGATTGCAAGCAAATCCGACACGCTTCGCTTAGTATAGCCTTTCAGGCTATTCCCCCTCACGCGATATGTTACGGCCGCTTCGCTTAGTATAGCCTTACAGGTTGGTCTCCTTCACGCGATATGTTACGGCCGCTTCGCTTAGTATAGCCTTACAGGCTATTCCCCTCACGCGTACAGGCTCCGACCGCTTTGCTTGGTATAGCCTTACAGGCTGGTCATCGCGTGAGTCCAGGCTGGTCCGTGCGAGTGGATGTATGTTGGAGGTTTGTGTGCGGGGGAATAGCCTGTAAGGCTATACTAAGCGTAGCGGTCGTAGCCCGGGACGCAGTCCCGGGGTTATATGGCATGGGGTGACTGTCTGGAAGACAGTACCTTGATAATTAGGGTGTACAGTTTGATGTACAAAAATTGAATATCCTAATTCTGAAGTTCATGTTTGTAATTGTCGCGCTTTGGTTTTTATGACAACAGAGACAACAGGAACAACGGTCTGATTGTGAACTCTATGTTGTCTGTTGACAACAACAAAAACAACTTTTACCAGCCTAAAGGCTGGTTGCCA
>SFIS01000046.1 GCA_004555245.1 Bacteroidales bacterium | reverse complement strand
GAGAACCGCGACGAGATGCAAATCTCTACCTACTCGATGCACGACAAGGCCGTGGACGACGCCTACGAGAAGGAAATGGCGGAGAAGAAACGCCGGGCGGAATTCCTGAACATGCTATGAGCGCCGCGAACTATATGAACGTCATTAACGGCAGTATCGTCATAAACGTTACTGCCGTTACTGTAGTTATGGATGTCATTCAGTCGCCGCATCAAATCGACAACTCTTCGAGGACTGTTATCAGCTTCTTGTCGAAGGGCTTGTCAGAGCGAATAGCCTCAGATAGCGGGACATACACCACCTCGTTGTTCCGCACACCAATCATCACGTTGCGCTGTCCCTGCATGATGGCCTCTATGGCGCCTACGCCAGTGCGGCTGGCAAGAATGCGGTCGCGTGCCGTGGGCGAGCCGCCGCGCTGCAGGTGTCCGAGGATGGAGACACGCACGTCGTAGTCGGGGAACTCGTTCTTCACACGGTCGGCATAGTACAGCGCGCCGCACTTCGGCGATTCCGAGACGATGACGATGCACGACTTCTTCGACTTGCGTATGCCGCGTTTCATGAATTCGGCAAGCTGATCGACGTCGGTCGATTCCTCGGGTATGATGGCAGCCTCCGCACCGCAGGCGATGGCGGAGTTCTGTGCGAGGAAGCCGGCGTCGCGCCCCATCACCTCAACGAAGAAGATGCGCTCGTGGGACTGTGCCGTGTCGCGTATGCGGTCAACACACTCCATGATGGTGTTCATCGTGGTGTCGTAGCCTATCGTGCTGTCAGTGCCGTAGAGGTCGTTGTCGATGGTGCCTGGGAGGCCGATGCAGCAGACGTCAAACGCCTTGGCGAACTCCATCGCTCCGGTGAGCGAGCCGTTGCCTCCGATGACGACGAGGGCGTCGATACCCTCCTTGACAAGGCTCTCGTAGGCGCGCTGCTTGCCCTCGTCGGTGAGGAAGTCCTTCGAGCGTGCAGTCTTCAGTATCGTGCCACCGAGGCCTATGATGCCGGAGACATTCTCGGTGGTGAAGGTCTTTATCTCACCGTTCATCAGTCCTTCGTAGCCGCGGTAGATAGCTTTGACGTTGAAACCCTGAGAGATACCGGCGCGTGTGACGGCACGGATGGCAGCGTTCATGCCCGGTGCGTCGCCGCCGGATGTCATGACGGCGATAGTCTTGATTTTTGCCATGGTTTTGTCCTTTCTTTATTTGTGTTGTGGTTTTGTCATACAATGTTCAGAGCCATACGGCCTCAGCGATGAGCACGGCAAGGCCGAGCAGGGCACCGAGCAAAACCTTCGGTGCAAAATATCGCGCATACCATCCGGGTGTGGTACTCTTCATCGCAAAGAGTGCGAGGCCGCTTAGCGAGATGCCGAAGATGGTGCTGCCCACTGCTGTGGCGTATGCGATGGAAATCCAGTATTCTCCGTTCTGCGCCAGATGGCCGCTGTCTGCTATGCCGTGGAAGGAGAAGAATGTTGCAGCCGTTGCGAAGGGGTCGAGGGCGAGGCTGACGAAGCCTGCCGTGAGGGGTGCGACGGCGATGGTCCACAGGTCGCCGAGGTTAGCGGCACAGAGGTTGCCGAACCATCGTCCCGCGCCGGTCTCTACAAGGACGCCCATGACGAGCATGATGCCGGTGACGAAGAGGATGGACTGGAGGATGCCGTGCTGCAGGGCACGTGGCTTGCGCCGCTGTATCATGTCGCCGGCATGCGAGAGGTTGTGGTTGAACGCCTCGTTGACAATCCACAGGAGGGAGAGCACGCAGAGAGCGCCGACGAAGGGCGAGAGCTTGGTTATGTCGTGGAATGTGGGGATGAACCACAGGCCGCCGAGGCTGAAGAAGAAGAGTGCGATGCGCTGCCAGAGCGTGAGGTTGGTGTCGTCGCCGCGGTAGGGCAGCGTCATGTTCTCGAGGGTGACGCGTTCGGGCAGCTTGCGCGCCATGAGGGCGGTGGGAACAGCCCAGGCGACGAGGCAGGGCAACGCCATCCATGCGCTGAAATGGCTGGGGGTGACGGCTCCCATGTTCCAGAGCAGCAGACCGTTGTAGTCGCCGATGACGGTGAGAGCCCCGCCGATGTTCGCGCTGAGGACGATGACTGAGCCGAAGACGGCGCGGTGGCGGCGGTCAGGCAGTATCTTGTGCATGAGGAGAAGCATCATCATCGTCGTGGTGAGATTGTCGAGGTTGGCGCTGATGAGGAGCGTGAGGAGGGCGGTGGTCCAGAGCAGGCGGCGGCTGCGGCGCGTCTTTATCCATTGGGGTATGAAATCGAAGCAGCCGTTGCTGTCGAGAATCTCTACGATGGTCATCGTGGCGATGAGGAAGAGCACTATCTCTGACGCCTTGCCGACATAGCGTATGAAGATGTTTGAGGCGATGTACTCTTTCACGGCAATACTGTTAGCCTTTGTGCCGGAGAGGAAGTCGAGATAGTCTGCCGGATGCTGCGCCAGGACAAAGTCTGAGCCGAAGCAGACGTAGAGAACCCATCCCAGGGTGCCGGCAAACATTGCGACGGCGGCCTTGTTGACGGAGGTGAGCGGCGAGAAGGCGATGAGCACGAGGGCCGCGACCATCAGGATGGCGATAATAAGTGTCATGGCTGCGATTGGGTTTTGATGGGGTTAATATTCTTGGGGCGGGGCTGGCTGCCGGTGTTCTTCGACCAAGTCGAAGAATACGGGGGGTGCGGGGTGTGGGATATGCAAAATTAAGAATATTATTTTGTAAACGGGGGATTTGGGGTTCTGTTTAACTTTTTTTTTGACAACAGGCAGGGTGCGGCGGTGCGGCCTCAGACGTTGAGCGCTCCGCAGTGCGGGCACCGTCCCTTGTCGGTGATGGCCTTTCCGCAGCGTCCGCAGTAATAGACGAGACGGCGGTGGCGGTAGAAGGTGCGCACGCTGTAGAGGATGAAAAGGAGGAGTAACGGATAGCCTATATAATATAATGTGGTGACGCTGAAGAGGGCATAGACGACGAGGCAGACTGCCGCCAGTCCGCAGAGATAGAGAATGGCGTCTTCGACGGGCAGATGGCGGCTGACATCATCCAGGGTGGCCACGCCGACGATGGGCAGCGACCATACGAGCGTGAGGAAGACGGCGAGCATTGGCGGGACGTCGAAGGGGTTGAGCGTAGGATGATAGTAGAAATGTCGCCACATCTCGGGTGCGAAGAGCTGGATGGAGGAATAGACGGTGGCGGCGAGCGAGAGGAGGATGATGAGCAGTGTGGGATAGAACGACGGTATGTCGTTGATGAGCACGATGCGTGCGCCGCGCCGCGTGATGAAGCGCAGAGTGTAGGCTACGAGGATGGAGCATATCGCGACGAGGGTCCAGAGGAGGTGTACGTCGGAGAAGAAGAGGATGAACTTGGAGATGGGGTCGTCGGGCACGACATGTGGCAGGAGTGACGATTCGTGAATCCATCCGAAGGTCTGCTGGTCGCGTGCCACCTGTATCCAGACAGAATCGACGGTGTCAGAGGGAAGGATGCGTATGTCGGCGACGACGAGGCGGTCGTCACGCAGGACGACGATGGTGTCGGTGTCGGGGACGAGTATGATGCCGTCGGGGATGACGCCTTCCGGCATCCGTGGCTGCTGCTGGCGGCTGACAATCTCTTCGGGCTGCAGGGGAGAGAGGCGTATGGTGTCGGTGTGGACTATGAAGTTGTAGTTGAGGGTGTAGTGGTGTGTGGTGGTGAAGGAGATGGAATCCTGCTGCCTGCGGAGGCGTACGGAATCGGCGGAGGAGAGTGCGAGGCCGGCATCGGGCGTGGTGAGGGCATCATGCATCCGGCTCCTGTCGTTGTAGCAGGAGGCGAGGCTTGCGAGAAGTGCAAGCACGGGGACGATGATGTGAAGTAGAGGTGTGCGAGGTGTCATCACTGTTGGTTTGGGGTGTAATAGACAAGCATCTGACAGTTGCGGCAGTCGAAATGCAGTGTGAAGCGTGTGCCGTTGTCGAGAGCGAGGGTCAGCGGCATGCGCAGATGCGGGTCGCGTCCGCCGTGTCGGGGACACCATCCCATCTCGTGGCGCAGGCAGTAGCGGCACTGCATGACGAGGAGGCGGCCGTCGCTGTCGGCTGGCAGGGTGTCCGGGGCTTGTGTCTCGAAGGCTGTGGCGTCTGTCACGCCGCGGTCACTGTAGAACTGGCGTGCGTGACTGTTGGCGGCGTTGTGGAGGTAGGTGAAGACGGAATGGAGGGGTGTGGAGGGAGGAGCGGCAGGGTGTGCGGCAGGGTGTGCGGCAGGTGTCAGGAAGGGGCGGCCCGCGGGGAGAGGCTGCGGCTCTACGTACTGCATGGCGGCAGTGAGGCTCTCTACGGCGGCGCGGCGCATGGCGGCGAGGGTGCTGGAGGGTATGAAGAGGCTGTCGAGGGTGGCGTCGAGGGTGACGGCAGAGGCGGCGTAGCAGGTCTGTCCGAGGCGCGAGAGCTGTTTGCGTATGTTTGCCGCCTGCGGCTGCTGTGCCTCTTCGCGCCGGGTGAGGGGTATGCTGTGCGTGACGGCGGGGCGCAGCGGCGTGCCGTCGGGATGGAGGGGCGTGAGGGAGAGGGTGAGGTGCGTGGCGGCGTCACGGAGGCGGATGTGGAGGGGTATGGTGCGCGTGGCGGTCTTGCCTGCCATGAGGCGGTCGAACGCCATGTCCTGACTGCGATAGAGTGTCATGCCGGGACGGAGCGACGGCGGGAGGACGTGGGGTGTGAGATGGTTGCCAGAGGCTGTGTTGACGCGGAAGCCCTGCATGTTGCGTGCGTCGTCGAAGAAGCACAGTCCGTCGCCGTTGGTGAAGGCTGCGGTGCCGGAGACGATGACGAGCGGGTGGCTGCCGCGGCGTATCTCTTTCACGCGTCCGACGTTCTCGCCTATGGCCTTCGGTGTGAGCAGCGATGCCTGCGAGGGCTGTCGTCCGTCGGCGAAGTATGTGGTGTAGCCTCTGTTGAAGGAGCGGCGGAGGTCAGGTGTGAAGGCGAGTTGGACTTGTCCCCACGAGGTGCGGCGGTAGTGTGTATGCTGCGTGCCGTTGGCCGTGCGGCTGTTGAGGCGCTGCAGCACGTTGTCGAGCTCGCGGCTGTATGCTGCCGTGACGTTCTTGACGTAGGCGAGGTCTTTCAGGCGGCCTTCTATCTTGAGCGAGGTGACGCCTGCGAGTATGAGGCGTTCGAGGTTGTGGAGCTGTGCCTGGTCTTTCAGCGAGAGGTAGCAGGCTTTTGGGGCTACGGGCTTGTCGTCGGCGTCGAGGAGGCTGTACTGCATGCGGCACATCTGCGCACACTCTCCGCGGTTGGCAGAGCGTCGGCAGGCGAGCTGCGAGGCGTAGCACTGTCCTGAGAGGCTGACGCACAATGCGCCGTGTACGAAGGCCTCGAGTTCGACGTCGGGGACGGCGGCGTGTATGCCGGCAATCTCTGAGATGGAGGTCTCGCGTGCGAGTACGACACGGGTGCAGCCTATGCCGTGCAGCCAGCCGGCCTTCTGTGCGGTGCGATTGTCGGTCTGCGTGGAGGCATGAACCTGTGCATAACGGCGGCGGCGGCTGTCGTAGA
The DNA here is from genome assembly GCA_004555245.1 of Bacteroidales bacterium. Classification (GTDB taxonomy): domain Bacteria; phylum Bacteroidota; class Bacteroidia; order Bacteroidales; family Bacteroidaceae; genus Prevotella. Next base: position 20,137 of record SFIS01000046.1, on the reverse strand, counting down.
GGTCGGTGTCAGTGAGAAGTGAGAGTAGCCCCATGTCCTGTATGAGGATGGCGTCGGCTCCGGCGTTGACAACGTCGCGTACGGTCTGCAGCGCCGCCTGCATCTCGCTGTCGAAGACGACGGTGTTGACGGTGGCGTAGAGCTTGGCGCCGTACTGGTGGGCGTAGGTTGCGAGGAGCTCGATGTCGGCAATGGCGTTGCCCGCCGCGCTACGTGCGCCGAAGTTTCCGGCTCCGATATATACGGCGTCAGCCCCGTGGTCGATGGCGGCAATGCCGCAGGCGAGGTTCCTGGCGGGGGCAAGGAGTTCTATGTGGCGTGTGGATGGCAAGGCGTCGGGGATTGGAATTAGGGACCCCCGCGGCAAAACCGCGGGGCACAGTGGCTGTAATCAGAAGGCGGGGAGAAGGCCGGAAAGCCCGGAAACCCGGGAAAACCGTGGAAAACCGGGATGCCCGGGAAGCACCGGAAAACCCGGAAACCCCGGAAACCCCGGAAAGCCCGGGAAAACCCAGGAAACCGCCGGGAAGCCCTGTGCGGGCGGGGGCTACCGGATTTGTGTGATGTCGTAGGGGGTTGCCTGATAGACGTAGTAGTTTATCCAGTTCTGGAAGAGGAGGTTGGCGTGTGCGCGCCACCTGACGAGTGGTCCTTCGGCGATGTTGTCGTGATGGTAGTAGTTGCGCGGCATCTCGACGTCGTCGCGCTTTCCGACGTCTCGTCGGTATTCTTTGTCGAGGGTGTCGGGGTTGTACTCCATGTGTCCAGTGATGAAGAACTCGCGTCCGTCGCGTGCCATGACGATGCCTACGCCGCTCTCGTCGCTCTCGGCGATGACGGTGAGTGCGGGGTTGCGCAGGATGTCAGCCTTGCGCACCTCGGTGTGTCGGCTGTGCGGCATACGGAACATGTCGTCGAAGCCGCGGAAGATGGGGAGCGGTGTGGAGACGGTGACGTGGTGCTTGAAGATTCCGAACATCTTTTTCGGGAGGTCGTATTTCGGTATGCCGTAATGATAGTACAGTCCTGCCTGCGCCGCCCAGCAGATGTAGAGAGTGCTGGTGACGTGTGTCTTCGCCCACTCGAAGATGTTTGAGACCTCCTGCCAGTAGGATACTTCTTCAAACTCCATCTGCTCGACGGGTGCCCCGGTGACAATCATTCCGTCGAAAGTCTTGTCGCGGAGGGTGCTGAAATCCCGGTAGAACATCATCATGTGTTCGATCGGAGTGTTCTTGGGTGTATGGGAAGAGAGTTTCATGAACGTGATGTCGAGCTGCAGGGGCGTGTTTGAGAGCAGGCGCAGGAGGTCGGTCTCTGTCGTTATCTTCAGGGGCATGAGGTTGAGGATAACGATTTTCAGCGGGCGTATGTCCTGTCCGTGTGCCCTTCGCTCGTCCATGACGAAGATGTTCTCTTGCTGCAGTATTTCGATGGCAGGCAGGTTGTCAGGTAGTCGTAATGGCATGTTCTGGGATAATCTTGGGGTGTGTATGAAAACCGTATGATGATGGCTCCGGGTGTATGCCGGAGCCATCTGGATGTATAGGGGATGTGTGTGTCGGGTGTGCCGGGTGTGTCGGGTATCAGTTGTTGTTGATGAAATCGACAATCCAGGCTCCCACTTCCTTTGTTCCGTATTTCTTTCCGCCTTCGACCTGTATCTCCGGTGTGCGGACGTTCTGGTCGAGTGAAGCGTTGACGGCCTTTCGTACGAGTTCACCTTCAGCCTTGAGGTTGAAATGCTCGAACAGCATTGCAACGGACAGAATCTGTGCGAGAGGGTTGGCGATGTTCAGTCCCTTGCCCTGTGGCCATGAGCCGTGTATAGGTTCGAAGACAGGTGTGCTTGAGCCGGTTGATGCCGATGGGAGCAGTCCCATGGAGCCAGTGATGCACGAGCCTTCGTCTGTGAGAATGTCTCCGAAGGTGTTTTCGGTGACCATGACATCGAAGAAGCGCGGGTCCTGTATCATACGCATTGCGGCATTGTCCACATACATGAAGTCTGTCTCTACGTCAGGATATTCGCCCATGATTTCCTGTGCCACTTTTCTCCAGAGTCGGCTTGAGGCGAGGACATTTGCCTTATCTACGACGGTGAGGTGCTTGCGGCGCTGGCGTGCGTACTGGTATGCGACGCGCAGGATGCGTTCAACCTCCGGACGTGTGTAATAGTTTGTGTCGAGGGCGTCTTCGCATCCTATGGCATCGTTCATGGTCGGTTCCTGCTTTGTGCCGAAATACATACCTCCTGTCAGTTCTCTGATGCAGATGAAGTCTGCTCCGCGCACGAGTTCGTCCTTGAGCGGTGATTTATGTACGAGGCAGTCGAATGTGGTGACGGGGCGTATGTTGGCGAAGAGGCCGAGCTTCTTTCTCATGGCGAGCAGTCCCTGTTCCGGGCGCACTTTTGCCGTTGGGTCGTTGTCGAATTTGGGGTCTCCGACCGAAGCGAAGAGTACGGCGTCAGCTTCTTCGCAGACTTTGAAGGTCTCTTCGGGGAAGGGGTCGCCCACCTCGTCGATGGCGTGTGCTCCGCAGAGAGCTTCGGTGTATGTGACTTCGTGTCCAAATTTCTGTGCGACGGCCGAGAGGACGGCAACGCCTTGTTCCATGATTTCGGGTCCGATGCCGTCGCCGGCGAGAACAGCAATTTTCAGTTTCATAGTTTTATGTTTGTTATGTTTTTACGTTTTTCGTTACGGTTTGACACAGCGGTGTGCTATTGAGTTGCAAAATTACTATTTTTATTTCATACTGCAAAGGGGAGTGGCGTATTATTAGTTTTTTTTCATCATCTGTGCCAAGAAACCTGACGGAAAAAGGCTGCAAGCCTTCGGAGTGTGCCCCTCAGTGCCTGCAGCCCTGGAAAATCGGAAAAGAAGAGATTCTTATTCAACCCACTTCACGTATGCGAAGTCCTGTCGGTGAGGCAGGTCAGCGTTCTTCGGATACATGCGCACGGCAGTCTTGTATGAGCCTGCAGTGGATGGTGCGTAGAGAGCGTGGAAGGTGTAGAGGTTTCCTTCCTGCTTCTCGAGCTGGAACGGGATGATGCGTTTGATTTCGCGGTCGGTGTCACGCATGTCGTTTTTGAGGACGACGAGTTCGAGGCCTACGGCATCGTTGAGACCCTGTTCATCAACGACAACACGGATGTCGATGTTGTTGCCTGTGATGAGTCCCTTGCCGAGGTTTGAGCTGCGGTCAACGACATGTATGCTGTCCCAGCGTTCTGCAACGGTCTCTTTCCAGAGTGCTATTTCCTTTGCCTTCTTGTTGTCGTCGGCAGCGAGAGTGGCGAAGCGTGCCGCCATCTTGTTGTAGAACTTGTCGTAGTAGTCGTCGAGCTGTCGCTTCATCGTGTAGTGTGGTGCGATGGTGGCGATAGAGTTCTTGATGACCTTAATCCATCCTTCTGAGAAGCCTTTCTTGTTCTTGTTGTAGTAGAGCGGTATGATTTCGTTCTCGAGCATGTTGTAGATGGTAGCGGCGTCGAGCTGGTCCTGATAGCCCTGGTTCTGGTAGGTGCGTTTCTCAGGGAGAGCCCATCCAGCGCCTTCGCGGTAGCCTTCAACCCACCATCCGTCGAGGACAGAGAGGTTTACGACGCCGTTCATCTCGGCTTTCTCGCCAGATGTGCCAGAAGCCTCGAGCGGTCGTGTCGGTGTGTTCATCCAGATATCGACACCTGATACGAGGCGGCGTGCGAGCTGCTGGTCATAGTCTTCGAGGAAGATGATTTTTCCGAGGAACTCCGGACGCTGTGATATTTCGAAGATGCGCTTGATGAGACCCTGTCCTGCGCCGTCGGCGGGGTGTGCCTTTCCTGCGAAGAGGAATGTGACAGGATATTCAGGGTTGTTTACAATCTTGTTGAGGCGCTCGAGGTCGGTGAAGAGGAGGTGTGCGCGCTTGTATGTCGCAAAGCGGCGGCAGAAGCCGATGGTGAGGCCGTTAGGGTTGATTTTCTGCAGGAGTGACACGACGCGTGCGGGGTCGCCCTGGTTGCGGAGCCATACGTCCTTGAACTTCACCTTGATGTATTCGGCGAGCTTGTTCTTGAGTGCCATACGTGTCTCCCACACTTCCTCGTCGGGGACGTTGTAGATGGCGTGCCAGATGCTTTCGTTGGACTGGTCGGCGAGATGTTTCTTGTCGAAATATTTCGCATAGACCTTACGCCACTCTGTAGCGCACCATGTTGGGAAGTGTACGCCGTTGGTGACATATCCGACGTGGTTCTCCTCAGGCCAGTAGCCTGCCCAGATGTTGTTGAACATCTTCTGCGACACCCATCCGTGGAGGCGTGAGACGCCGTTGACTTCCTGGCAGGTGTTGCATGCGAATGTTGACATACAGAAACGTTCGTTCTGGTCGTTGGGGTTGGTGCGTCCCATACCGATGAACTCGTCCCATGAGATGCCGAGCTGCTGCGGGTATGCGCCCATGTATTTTCCGAAGAGGTCTTTGTCGAAATAGTCGTGACCTGCCGGCACTGGTGTGTGTACGGTGTAGAGCGAGGATGCGCGTACGAGTTCGAGAGCCTGGTTGAAGGTGAGGCCTTCGCTGATGTAATCGACGAGGCGCTGGAGGTTGCAGAGAGCTGCGTGGCCTTCGTTGCAGTGGTAGATGTCTTTCTTTATGCCGAGTTTCTTGAGCGTGAGCATACCGCCGATGCCGAGGAGGATTTCCTGCTTGAGGCGGTTCTCCCAATCGCCGCCGTAGAGGGCGTGTGTGATCGGGCGGTCGAACTCGGAGTTCATCTCGTTGTCAGTATCGAGGAGGTAGAGGTTGACACGTCCCACCTGTGCTGTCCATACCGAAACATGTACCATATAGTTGTTGTAGGGCACGTCAACGACGAGCGGTTCGCCGGTGGCGGGGTCGAGAGTGCGTACGATGGGGAGCGAGTTGAAGTTCTGCGCATCGTAGTTTGCAATCTGCTCGCCTTCCATAGATATCGACTGTTTGAAATAGCCGTAACGATAGAGGAAGCCGACGGCACACATATCGACGTTGGAGTCAGACGCCTCTTTCACATAGTCTCCGGCAAGCATGCCGAGACCTCCGGAATAGATTTTGAGGACCTGGCTGATGCCGTATTCCATACAGAAATAGGCAACTGATGGGCGTGACTTGTCAACGGGCACCTTCATGTAGTCGGAGAAGAGCTTGCATACGTTCTTCACCTTCTTCATGATTTCCTTGTCCTTGGCAGCCGCTTCCTTACGCTCGTAAGGGAGCTTCTCGAGGAGGAGGACAGGGTTCTCGCCGCATTTCTCGAAGAGTTCGCGGTCGAGAGAGCGCCAGAGGTCGCGTGCTTCGTAATTCCAAGACCACCACAGGTTGTGTGCTATCTTGTCAAGGCACTCAAGTTCTGATGGAAGACTTGATTTGATGGTCAACTCTTTCCATGATGGAGCGTTGACATAGTTTGCTTTGATTTTCATATTTTCGTAATTATAAGTTTGTAGTATTCTGAGTCAATGCCTTTGGTGCATGTCACTCTGCCCGCCGCTGCCGTTGTAGTGTGCGGCAGGTTGTCGCCGGGCTTGTCTCATCGCACGGCAGCCTTCCGGAGTGCGATGTCGTATGCGTCGTAGTAGTATTCTATGAATTTCTCCCAGAGGGCTTTCTTCGAGATTTTCTCTGCTGCGGCACGTGCTTTCTTCACCTCGCTGTCAGAGAACGAGGCGAAGCGTATGACGGTGTCCTTTATCGTGTCTGCCACCTCGGAGTAGTTGTAGTCTGTGCGGTGAATGGTCTTCACGCCGTCTTCGATTTCTGACGGTGCGCCCTTGACGGTGTTTGCCCATACGCCGAAGCCGGCGAGGTCTGTGGTGATGCAGGGCACCTTGAAGGCGACGGATTCGAGCGGCGTGTAGCCCCAGGGCTCGTAGTAGGAGGGATAGATGGAGAGGTCGTTGCCGAGGACGACGTCATAATACTCTTTGTTGAAGATGCCGTCGTTGCCTGTGAGATAGCAGGGGATGAAGATGAGCTTCACCTTGTCCTCTTTCCTGTTCCACATATCGTAGTGCTTGAGCATGTCGAGGACATGGTCGTGCGACATGTTGTTGAGCCAGTGTGTGAGCAGCGGATACTCGATGGGCGTGTCGAATGTCTTTCCGGATGCGAGACGTTCCTTGAGGTCTTCGCGTGCGGGTCCCACCCACCCCGGCACTTCCACAAGTGCGATGACCTTGCGTTTGAGGCGTGTGTCGCGCAGGAGGCGGTTCATGGATTCGATGAAGACGTCGATGCCTTTGTTGCGGAACTCGTATCTGCCGCTGGTGCCGATGATGAGGGTGTCGTCGCCGAAAGTCTCTCCGAGAATACAGTTGGCGATGCGGAAGACTTCTTTCCTCACCTCGCGGCGTTTGCGTGTGAATGTCGCTCCCTTCGGCACGAAATCGTTCTCGAAGCCGTTGGGCAGCACGACGTCGCACGGCTTGCCGAGGAGTTCGAGACACTCGCGTGCGGTGATGTCGGAGACGGTGGTGAAGGCGTCGGCATGGATGGCGCTCTGCTTCTCTATGGAGTGTTTTGACTGTACGTTGAGTTCGGCAGCCATCATGTCGCCGTCGTATGCCCACAGATAGTCGTAGAGGGGCTTGTTGTTGCCGGCGATGGAGCGTCCGATTGTCGTGGCGTGTGTGGTGAAGACGGTGGCTATCTTCGGCAGGCGGTCGCGCAGGTAGAGCATGCCCATGCCGCACATCCACTCGTTGGCGTGATAGACGACGCGGTGGGACGAGAGGCAGAGGTAAGAATAGAGGTTCTCGACGACTTTCGCCGCTGCGTACGAGAACATGCTCGCCTCGTCGTAGTCGCCGTAGGCGTGCAGGGAATCAACGCTGAACTTCTCCCACATCTCGCCGTAGATGCGGTCTTTCTCGGCGAAGAAGGGCTTGAAATCGACGAGCACGGCGATGGGATTGCCGTGGACGAGCCATCTGCCCACCCTTACCTTCAGTCCTTCGGCACAGGCTTTCTTCTCCCAATTCTCGAGAAGCGAGCTGTCCGGCTCAAAATATGGTGATTCTGTATCGCCCCAGCAGTCGGGACCTATGAATACAAGTCTGTCGCCAAGGACATCGTGCAGTGTCTTGGCTCTTGTAGAAAGAACGGTGTAAATGCCGCCAACCTTGTTGCATACCTCCCAGCTTGACTCAAATAAAAATTCTGGGAACAGTCTTTTATTATCCATTAATTTTAAAATATATGCCTGCAAAGTTATCAAAAAATACTAAATTTCTGTTATTTTAATATCTTTTATTTGTAATAATACCAAATTTATTGACAAAAATCATCTTTCCGGCGGTGTGTGATGTACTGTTTACACTTTTGGGCGGAAGATATGGCGCATGTCGGGGAAAAGTGGGAAAATGACAAGAAAAAGTGCGAAACGGAGGTGTTTTTTTCCCGCTTTGAGGTGTCAGTCGTCGTGGTGTGTGCGGTTGTGTGTGAAGTAGTATTGTCCTTTGCCTTTAGTGAATCTGCCGAAGTCGATGGCATGTCGCGGGCAGTGGTGGTAGCACGCCATGCAGGTGAGGCAGTTGCCTGTGTGGAGCCATTCGGGGTGTGGTGTCGCGCCGGGGTGTGCTTCAGTCATCCTCATGTTGCCAACGGGACAGTGTCTGACGCATGTGCCGCATCCGTTGCATAGTGCGGCGTCAACCTTGAACCATTTGTCGTTGACGAGCCAGGCATGGAAGGCTGTCCCGAGACACCGGCTGTAGAACCGCGGTGCGGCTCCGCGGTGTATGGGCATACGTACGGCACGACGGTCGGTGAGTATGTCGGCGAAACGCATGAGTGTCGTGCGGGCTTCCATCTTCTTCTCTGCCTCGCGCAGGTCGGTATCGACATCCATGAAGGGGAGGCCGACATAGGATTCTGGCATGAGGAGCGAGCAGCAGGTGTCGGCGGCGAGGCCTATGTCTGCAAGGGCGCGCTCAAGCTGCTCGGCATACTCGCCACAGCTGTCGCCTGCCGTGAGGAGGAAATAGGTGTAGGTGCGCAGGAGGTGTTCTCTGCCGGAGACGGCGGTGTCTCTCGCTGCGGGGACGAGGCGGAGCTTGTCGAGGAAGCGGCGGACGAGAGGCTGGAGACGCCATCCGTGGACGGGGAGGCAGAAGCCGATGCGCTCGCCGTCGTGGAGCCGGTATGTGGCGTCGGTGGCGAGGGCGTCGGGTATGGAGACGAGGCGCTCGTTGGTGGCGGCGGCAAGTGTCTGCGCTGCCCAATATGTGTTGCCGGTGCAGGAGAGATAGAAAATCATCGGGATGGAGTTTGGGTAGCCATGCGGCAAAACCGCATGGAACAGTGGCTGTCTTGCGTGATAAAGGAGGGCGGGCCATGCAGCAAAACCGCATGGAACAGTGGCTGCCTTGCGTGATAAAGGAGGGCGGGGCCATACGGCAAAACCGCACGGAACAGTGGCTGCCTTGCGTGATAAAGGAGGCGGAGCCATGCGGCAAAACCGCATGGAACAGTGGCTGCCTGCGGGATAAAGGAGGGCGGAGCCATGCGGCAAAACCGCATGGGACAGTGGCTGCCTTGCGTGATAAAGGAGGGCAGGCTAATTGGATGTTACGGGGCGTTCTGGGGCGGCATAGTCCCTGGGGCGATAGACGATGTGGAGGAGGATGCGGGAGGGGTCTTTCTGAGAGCGGCAGACGTACTCGAAATTGAAGCCCGCCTCTTTGTATGCCTTCATCGCCGTGTTGCCGCGTACGGCTTCGAGGAGCTCTTCCCGGATGTCGGGAGCATGTTCGGCGAGGGCGGCGGAATCGTCTATCAGTCCGGTGAAGGTGAGATAGTATTTCTGTGTGCGTGTGGCGGGGTCGAAGACGAGACTGTCGGTGATGACGTTGTTCTGCGGAGGGGTCGGGCAGTATTTCTCGGTGAACTCCCGCGCCTCGCGCCTCGCCCTTTCTTCAAGGCTCTCGTAGCATGACGAGAGGGAGAGGAGGAGGGCGGCGAGGATGATGGTGCTTAGGGTTTTCATATATGGCGTGTTGTATGGCGTGTCGGTGTTTGTCTTTCAGCAGGCGGAAGTGCAGCAGGCGACACTGCGGCTTGCGTTCACGAGCGTGCGAGGGCTTCGCGGAGTGCCTGTGCGAGCTGGTCGGGGCAGCTGGTGGGCTTGTATCCGCAGCGTATGCCGGCAAGTCTGTCTGCCGCCTCTTGTGCATCCATGCCCTTGACGAGCTGTGCTATGCCTTTTGTATTGCCGTCGCATCCGCCTACAAATTCTACGTTGGTCACTTTTCCGTTGTCGTCGATTTCGAGGTTTATGAGACGCGAGCAGGTTCCGTGTGTCGTGTATGTGAGTTTCATTCTGTTGTGTCGTTGTTTTGCCGGGGCGTGGCAGCTCCTGTGTGTTACGTGAAAAAGAGAGCCGGCGGACTGTCGTGGTGTCTGCGGCTCTGTCTGTGATGCCCTCATATCCACTGTCAGTCCGCCAGCCCATAATGTTTGTCTGGAGGGGTTGTCCCTGTCAGAGAGGTTTACTTCATGTTGGTATAGACGTTCTGTACGTCGTCGAACTCTTCGAGGCGTTCTATCATCTTCTCAATGACGGCACGCTGCTCGTCGTCCACCTCCTTGAAGTCGTTGGGGATGTAGGTGAACTCTCCTCCGACATTCTCGAAGCCCTGCTCCTCAAGATATTTCTGTATCTGAGCGTAGGATTTCGGGTCGCCGTAGATGGTGATGGTTGTCTCGTCCTTGTCTTCGTCATACTCTTCGTCAAACTCGTCATCGACGTTGTAGTCGATGAGTTCGAGGATGAGTTCTTCCATATCGACACCGTCCTTTTTCTTGAACGTGAAGACGCACTTGTGGTCGAAGAGGAAGCTGAGTGAGCCTGTCGTGCCGAGGTTGCCTGAGAACTTGTTGAAAACTGAGCGCACATCCGCCACGGTGCGTGTGGTGTTGTCCGTAAGTGTATCAACGAAGACTGCGATGCCGTGCGGTCCGTATCCCTCGTATGTCACTTCCTTGTATTCGCTCTGGTCTTTGCCCATAGCGTTTTTGATGGCACGCTCGATGTTGTCTTTGGGCATGTTCTCGCGTTTGCAGACGGCGATGATAGAACGTAGTGTAGGGTTGTTCTCCGGCTCGGGTCCGCCGGCCTTTACGGCGATGGCGATTTGTTTGCCGAGACGTGTGAAAGTTTTAGCCATGTGGCCCCAACGTTTCATCTTGGTGGCCTTACGATATTCGAATGCTCTTCCCATAGGATTATCGGAGCTCTGCTCCTGCTTGTTTTTTTATGTTTGTAATTAGTTTGTTCATCACGGCGTCGATGGCCTTGTCGTTGAGTGTCTTTGTGTCGTCCTGGAGAATGAAGTTGACGGCATAGGATTTCTTTCCTTCGGGCAGGTTCTTGCCTTCATAGACATCGAAGAGCTCGACGCGTTTGAGGAGTTTCTTCTCTGTGTTGTATGCGATGCGTTCAATTTCGGCGAACTCCACTTTCGTGTCGAGTAGCAGCGAGAGGTCACGGCTGACTGCGGGGAACTTGCTGACCTCCTGATAGTGTACGCTGTGCTTGCGCACTGCCTTGCAGAGTTGTGTCCAGTTGATTTGTGCGTAGAAGACGGGGGTCTGTATTCCGAACGCCTTCTGTATCTTCTGGCTGACGATGCCCATCTCGCATATTGTCTTTCCGCCCCGTGTCATGACTTTCAGTGCTGTTGCGAAGAGGTCTGATTCGGAATGCTCGGTGACGGTCATCTGCGGCAGCAGTCCGACGCGTGTGAAGATGTTAGCGACGTGTGCCCTGAGTTCTGCAAACTGTGTCTTCTCGTCGGGATGTGCCCATGAGCCTTCGATGCGGTTGCCAGTCATCCAGAGTGCGAGCCATGTCTCTTCGTTGTATGCCCTCATGGGTTCGTCGTCGGTGTGGCGGTCGGCGTTGTAGGCGTAGCAGTTGCCCACCTCGAAGAAGCGGAGGTTAGGCATCTGTCTGTTGGCATTGCGCACGATGGATTCGAGGCCTCCGAAAAGGAGTGTGCCGCGCATGACGTTGAGGTCTGACGAGAGGGGGTTGATGATATTGACGAGCTGTGCGGCGGGACAGGCGGCGAGGTCGGTGTAGTATGCGCCCTTTGTGAGTGAGTTGCACAGAATCTCGCGGAAGCCGGCTCCGACGAGCTGTTCTGCCACGAGGTTCTCCATCTTGTGCTTGCGGTCTTCGTCGCCCTTGATGACGAGCGATGACTTGAGCTGTGTGGGAATCTCGACATTGTTGTAGCCGTAGATGCGCAGGATGTCCTCAACGACATCACACGGCCGCTGGACATCGACGCGGTAGGCGGGGACGGTGAGCAGCAGGCCTTCCTGTGTCTCGCTGTCGATGTTCATCTCGAGCGATGTGACGATGGCCTTTATTGTCTCGTGTCCGATATTCTTTCCTATAAGGCTGTTGACATAATCGTATCTGAGGTCCACCTTTGCGGGGAGGACGGGCGAGGGGTACTCGTCGCGTATCTGCATGGAGATTTTCCCTCCTGCGAGCTGCCGGCATAGTATGGCGGCCTGCTTGAGGGCGTAGATTGTGCCTTCGGGGTCGATGCCGCGCTCGAAGCGGAAGGAGGCGTCGGTGGACAGTCCGTGACGGCGTGCCGACTTCCTGATCCATGTGGGGTGGAAATAGGCGGATTCGAGAACGACGTTCTTCGTGGTGCTGTATGTCCCGGAGCCTTTTCCGCCAAAGACGCCGGCGATGCACATCGGCTCGTCGGTGTTGCAGATGGCGAGGTCATGTGCGCCGAGCGTATGCTCTTCGCCGTCGAGGGTGACGAATTTCTTTCCCTCGTTGTTGTCTTTCACGATGATATGGTTGCCTGTCACCATGTCAGCGTCGAAGCAGTGGAGCGGCTGGCCGTATGCCATCATGATATAGTTTGTGATGTCAACGATGTTGTTGATGGGGCGGAGGCCGATGATGCTGAGCTTGTCCTTCAGCCACTGGGGCGACTCTTTCACCTCCACGCCAGTGAGCGAGACGCAGGCATAGCGTCGGCAGGCCTCGGCGTTTTCTATCGTCACATCGACGGGGAGGGCGTTGTCGTCAACGGAGAATGCGGAGCAGTCGGGACGGTGAAGCGTTGAGGGGTGTCCGTTGCTGACGAGCCATGCGTTGAGGTCGCGTGCCACACCGTAGTGCGAGAGTGCGTCGGCACGGTTGGCGGTGATATCGACTTCGATGAGCCAGTCGCTCTCGAGGTTGTAGTATTCTGCCGCAGGCTGTCCGACAGGCGCGTCTTCCGGCAGCACGATGATGCCGTCGTGGCTTGTGCCGATGCCTATCTCGTCTTCTGCGCATATCATGCCGTTTGATTCGACGCCGCGCAGTTTTGATTTCTTGATGACGAACTCCTTGTCGCCGTCGTAGAGGACACAGCCGAGGTCGGCGACGATGACCTTCTGTCCGGCAGCGACATTCGGTGCGCCGCAAACAATCTGCTGCGGCTCCCCTTTGCCGAGATCGACTGTCGTGACATGGAGATGGTCAGAATTGGGGTGCATCTCGCATGTGAGCACCTTTCCGACGTACAGCCCTTTCAGTCCGCCCCGTATTGTCTGCACCTCTTCGAGGGCATCAACCTCAAGGCCTGTTGATGTCAGGGCAGCACACACCTCTTCGGGTGTGAGGTTGAAATCAACGTATTCCTTTAGCCATTTATAAGATATGTTCATTCTGCTGTGAGATTTACAAATTTTGGTGCAAAATTAATATAAAATTCCCGAACCCACAAATTTTCAGCCTATTATTTTGAGTGTCGGCTTGTGTGGCGGGCTTTTGTTTATTAGGGCGGATGCGTGACAGTGTTTCCCGAGATGCACGCGGCATGGGACGGGGAAAAAAGAAAATCTCCTGTGATGTATCGCTACATACACAGGAGAGTATTGAGGTTGTTATGGCTATTTCTTCACGAGCACGCTTTGTGCGCCGGTATAGATATAGGAGTAGCTGTTCTGTGCGTACCAGAGCGTCCAGTTGCTGACTGTGATGGAGCCGTCGTCGGCGATATCTGCGACTACCGGTGTGTCCGGCGCATCATACTGGCAGAAGGTGTAGTAGCCGGCGAAATCGTCTTTCAGACTGAAGGTGATGGTGCGGGCGGCGAGGTCAACGGTTCCCGTCAGCGTGTCCTCAAGGCCGTAGAAGTTGTAGAGGGTGACGGTAGTGTCGTCAACCTTCTCTATCCTCACGTCAGACGTCTTGTCTGTTATCTCAACCCAGTTGGTCCAGTCGATGGTGAGGTCGTAGCAGCTTGATGTCTCGGTGTAGTCGCCTACGAGGAAGTCGATGGATTCCGTAGGTTCGTCTTTCCCACCCCATGTCACCTCGTCGTGTCCTCCGCCGAGATAGTTGCCGTCCTTGTCGTAGAGATAGGTGTAGTACCAGACGTAGCCGGAGGTGCGCGAACACTCTACGCCGCTGTAGCCGGAAGCGATGTAGAGGCAGAGATTATATGCGCCTGCATCGACGTATGTGTATGGCGGATTGACTTTGTATGCGTTGAAGACGAGAATTTCGCCGTTCGCGTCGGCATTGAACTCTATTGTCTTGTCAGAGCCGTAGAGGCCGGCAATCTCGTAGTTGCCGTCGTCGTAAGCCACGACGTCGCAAGAGAATGTCTGGTCGAGAACCTCAGAATAATAGCTGCACGGTGTGCGCCAGAGCTCAGCCCTCTCTCTCCTGAAGGTGAAGGCGATGGATTCGGAGTTGCTGAAGTTCTCGTCGTCAGAGACGGCACGCAGATAAACGGTGTATTCTCCTACGGGCAGTCCGGTGATGGAGAGCCAGTTGTCTGTCGTGACGCCTGACACCGTCTCGCCGTTCTTGTCATACTGATACTCATATCCCTGTGCGTTCTCCACCGCGGGCCAGGTGATGGTGATTGTTCCCGCTCGCCGTAAGCCACCACCATCACCTCGTCGAGCATCTGGTTGTCGCTTTCAAGCACGACACGCATCGACGGTTTCGGCACGAGGGTCTGTGTCTTCATGCCGATGTATGAGATGACGATACGGTCGCTGGGTGTGAGACCTTTCAATTCAAACTCTCCGTTAATGTTCGTGTTGACACCTTTCTTCGTGCCTTTAATCATTACGGAAGCTCCAATAACCACTTCTTCATTGTCATACAGAACCACGCCCTTGACATTGAATGTCTGGGCTATGGCTTCTGCCACACACGCGGCGACAAGGAGAAGCAAAAACAATCTTTTTCTCATAATCAAATACTGTCCCCGGGACAACCCGGGCTCTGTGCTTCGGCATACTGGTATGCGTCCGCGGTTTGTGTTTTGTTTTGTTGTCAGACTGACGGTTCAAAACGAGGGTGTGCCATGGCTGCACACCCTCGCTTGAATGTTGCTTACTCTACAGGAGGAGCCTCGTGCTGGCCGCTGCCGTAGCGGTGATACTCGAACGATATGCTCTGCTCCTTGATGTAGTGTACGAGTTCGACGCGTCCGTCCTTGACCGGAGCCGGCGTAGCGATGTACTTGTCGCACGCGGCAGCACGCTCGTACATCTCATGCGGCAGGTTGGGAGAACAGGTGCGGATGCGCTCGTAGGCCGGCATAGACTGCAGGAAGTCGGCAAGTGTCTCCTTCTTCAGCTTCGCTCCGGTAGATGCCAGTGCGGCACGGTCGTCGTCAGGATCGTAGCTGATGGTGAGCGGTGTGCCGCAAATCTTTGCAGCGAGAGCCACCATGCGTGCCTGCTCGTCGCTGTCGCCCTTGAAGAGACGGAGGCATACGCCACCCTTCACCGGGAGATAGCGGAAGACGTTCTGCTCGCCGGCACACCGGTTCCAGTCGCGTGCATGGCGGAACTCCTGCTCCCACGCCTCGGCGTAGCTCCTGCGATAGTCTGTCTTGGAGTCCGGCTTGTCAGTGATGTAGGTGAACTGTGCGCAATAGTTCGGGCCGCCCGCCTTGATGCCGCCGCCGAAAGCGGAGAGTTTCATGCCGCCGAAGGGCTGGCGGTTGACGATAGCGCCCGTGATGCCACGGTTGATGTAGAGGTTGCCGGCCATGATGGAGTTCTTCCACTTGTCGCGCTCTGCCTCGTCAAGGCTCTGGATGCCGGATGTAAGTCCGTAGTCAAGACCGTTGACAAGGTCGATGGCCTCGTCGAGGGTGTCGAACGGACAGACGGACAACATCGGGCCGAAGAGCTCGGTGCGGAACGAATAGTTGCCGGGCTTCACGCCCATCTTCACCGTAGGGGCGAGGATGTACTTCTTCTTGTCAACGAAGCGCGGAGGTACGAGCCAGAACTCGCCGTCCTCGAGAGTGTCGAGGGCCTTCAGGAGTTTCTCGTTCCTGTTGGTAATCATCGGGCCGACGATGTTTCCGGCATTCCATACAGAGCCTACCTTCATGCTCGTCGCACAGTCCTTCAGCTTGGCACGGAACTCCTCGCTGTCATAAACCGAACGCTCTACGAGAAGCAGCGAGCAGGCAGAGCACTTCTGTCCGGCATTGCCGAAGGCTGATGCGCAGGCATTCATGATGGCATGGTCGCGGTCGGCCGATGCAGTGACAATCATCACGTTCTTGCCGCCGGTCTCAGCCGAGAGCGGAGTGGTGGGGTTGGCTTTTGTGATAGCCTGTGCAGTCTCTGTACCGCCGGTGAGGATGATGTGGCTGATTTCCGGTGCGGTAGTGAGTTTCTTCAGGGCGTCACGGTCAGTGATGATAACCTGCAGCGCCTCTTTCGGCACGCCGGCATCCCAGAAAGCCTTTGCGAAGAGCCATGCCACAGGTGCCGCCACTGTTGCCGGCTTCAGGATACATGTGTTGCCGGAGGCGAGGGCAGCCACAACGCCGCCACACGGTATGGCGCACGGGAAGTTCCAGGGCGAGATGACGAGAATGGTTCCCTTCGCCTTGATATCCACATCCTTCAAAGCGTAGAACTTCTTCATGGCAGGAGTGTAGAAGCGTGCGTAGTCGATACCTTCCGACACCTCGACATCAGCTTCGGTGACAGTCTTGCCCGTTATGGCACACATGCAGCCGATGAGGTCGCCACGCATCTCGCCGAGACGGTTGGCGGCGTCGTACATAATCTTGTGACGCTCGTCAATCGTGGTGTTGCGCCATCCCTTGGGGTCGGCAGCGGCAATCTTAACAATCTCCTCTACCTGTGCCGTGTCAGCCTGCGACATCTCGCATATCTTCACCTCGTCGTCCTGGCAACGGTCGAAGTATTCGGCACGTGCCGCATTCTCCACCTCTGTCGCACCGATCTGTGTAGGTATGACGTAGGGCGTATCTGCCGCCGTCTTCTTCCATTTCTTGAAAATCTGACGCTGCCACTCCTGGTTACACTCACGGTCGAAGTCGGTGTCCGGCTCGTTCTTCATCTCGTCCATAGGCGGCACGGGCTTGTAGGGCTCAAGGCGGTTCTGTTTGCGGTGTGGCTCATGGGAGATGGTGTCCTTGATGGCGTATGCGTCCTCGAACTGCTTCTTCAGGAAATCCCATGCCTCTGTGCCCGGCTGGAGGTTGAACGAGTGTGTGAGGAAGTTGTCCGGCGCGGTGTTCTCGTCCATACGGCGCACGAGATATGAGACGGCATTGAGGAAATGCTCGTCCTTCACGACAGGGGTGTAGAGGATGACATGGTTTCCAAGTTCTGACTGCGCCCTCCAGACATGGTCTGCCATGCCTTCGAGCATCTCGAAGCAGAAGGTATCTTTCGGCGTGCCGTATTTCTGTGTCAGCAGATAGGCGTATGAGATGGTGTATAGGTTGTGTGACGCCATGCCGATATGGAGATACTTGGAGTTCTCGGGCAGCAAGCCGCGCTCGATAATCTTCAGGTAGTTGGCATCAACCTCTGTCTTGTTCACACGTACTGGGTTCTCCCATCCGCGCAGCGAAGCGACGACAGTCTCCATATCAAGGTTGCAGCCCTTCACGATACGCATCTTGATGGGTGCACCGCCGCGTGAGCAACGCTCTTTGGCAAATTCGAGCAGCTCTGTCTGGAATCCCCATGCATCCGGCAGGTATGACTGCACTACGATGCCTGCCGAATAATTCAGGAACTCCGGTTTGGAGAGCACCTCCTTGAAGAGGCGCATGGTGAGGTGTGCGTCCTTGTATTCCTCCATGTCGAGGTTGATGAACTTCGCACGTTTTTTCCCGTTCTCGTCAATATATGGATTGTCAATGGCCGCCTGATACAACTCGGACATTCGGCGCACCAACTCGGGGAAGGATTCTTCGTAGTTCAACGCATGTGTCTGGGCGTAGATGCCGGAAATCTTCACTGAGATATAGTTGATGTCCGGCTCTTTCAATGCCTCGAGATAGCTGTAATAGCGTTTGTCAGCCTCTTCGTCTCCGAGGACGACCTCTCCGAGGAGGTTGACGTTCTGGCCTATCTTCTGCTCGAAACGTGTGGCAAGGTGTTTCGTCAGATGCGGACGTGCGGCATCGATGATGACACGTGAGGTGTCCATTCTCAGACGCTTCTTGATGATGGGGATGGCGATGGGATAGAAGAGATAGCCGAACGACTGATAGACCTTGAAGAGGAACGTGTCGCGCTTGTTCAGAAACTCGGGCACGCCGAACTCGTCTATCAAGGCTTTGATGCGCATCGCCAACTTACGGTTGTCACGAATCTGTGACGATTCGTCAAGCATCTTCACGAGGAACTTCTTGTCCTGCGGACGTTGAACCATGGTGGCATACTTCTTCTGCTCGAGACGCTCGGCAGGAGTGATAGTCTTCTCACATGTGTTGTAGAGGGTCATTACCCAATCTTCAACTTCTCTGACTGTAGGCTTATTCATAATGTCTTACTTTTTTTGTGTTATTGGAATGAGTGTCAACAGGCGCACCGTGATGCCTTCCAGTCACGACGTGTACTTATATATATATAATAAATGTACATGCGAGAGCAAATGCCCATCACATACTGTCGCGACAGCTGCAACTTCATACAGTCTGTCTCATCACAAGAAGAAGAAAAATGTGTGGAGAGACGGCGTCATGGTTCAGTTCTCCTCATAACCGCTGTCTGAAGAGAAGGAGACACCATGGGTGCACCGGAAACGTATTTCCTCTCCTAACCAAAGAAAAGAAATACGACAATTATGAAAAAGTAGGACTGAACATCACCGCCCTGTAACGATGCAGCTCTTGTAAAGCCTGCTTAGAGAAGTGATCAAAAAACATACGTTTCATAGGTGTCTTGATTGGTTATTATGAATAGAAAAACTATTTACATCTGCAAAAGTAATAAATATTTTTTACAAACCAAACATTTTGCTAATGTTTTTGCAATATTTTCTACAAAATGTATAAAATCCGCATATTTTCCACCCATTTTGATTGTAAAAATCATCTTTCCATCAACTTTTGAAACACATGACAGGGCTGAATGGAGAGAACAAACGGCAAAACGTAAGGGAGCAGGGGCTATGAGACGAAAGGGGGAGACGAGGAAAGGGGAAGGTTAAAACTATGATGGAGAATGAGGGGAAGGTTAAAAGTAGGGAAAAGAAAGTATGAGGTAACACTTTGAGGCAAAAAGTGGATTTCTTAGGCAACTTTTATTCTTTTTCTTCAAAAATAAATTTGGCTATTCCAAATTAAAGCAGTACCTTTGCACCACGAGAACCCGCCAAGCCTCTTCACAATGCTTAAATCGGCGGGTCGTTTTGTTTTATTATGGCACATTATACAAGACGGGCGAGGATGGGAAACAGCACATCCTCGCCCGATTTGATTGAAGAAAAAGCCCCAACAATAGAAAAATTGAGTTTGAATTGAAAATAATCGCATTCCTGCTTTACATTTTCTACGTCTGAACTGTATTATAAGTGTATGAAACGAAAAGAAATGACGAACGAGCGAGCGCAGAGTGATGTTCGTATCAACTCTGCCGAGCGAGGAGGAATTGGACGGAGTCAAATCGAAAGTCTGTTCAAGACACACTACACGCAGATGTATCATCTGGCACTCATATTACTCTTCGATGAAGCGGAGAGCAAGGACGTGGTGAGCGAGGTGTTCGCCAGTCTGCTTAGCGGTAAGGTAGTGATGAAAGCAGACAACGCAAAAGCATTCCTCTTGGCGAGTGTGCATCATCGTTGTTTGAATGTGTTGCAGCACAAACAGGTGCAAGAACGATTTGCACGCCTGCTTACCGAGGACACTGATACATTTGTCAGCGACAATACAGTGGGAGCGCAAATGCAGATGGAAGAACTGATGTCCTACGTGCGGGACAATCTGTCACCGATGGAGCAGAACGTATTCCGACTGCGTTACCTACGAGAGATGACCTGCCAGGAAGTGGCCGAAGTGCTGAACGTCAGCCGCCAAACCGTCCACACCCACCTGAAGCAGTCAGTGGAGAAAATCAGAAAGTATTTCAATTCAAACTCAAAAGCAATATGATGACCGAAGAAAAGCGTATAGAGTGGCTTCTGGAATTGCAAGACCACCCAGAGCAACTGACCGACGAGCAGTTGCAGCAGATACTCGCCGATGACGAGATGCGCCTACTCGTGCAGCAACTTGGCTTCGCTAAGCGTGCCTTTAAGCACGATGTGGAGGGCGAATGGGAGAAGTTTGCAGCCAGCCATTCAGAAGAACTGACGAACGCAGCAAGGGCAGAGGGCAAGCTTGCTTGCACTATGCCTTGCAAGGAGGAAGAAGACGAAAGTCAGTTGGAAATCCTCGACGAAGGAGAACATAAGCCCCATCTTCGCGCTTACCTCGCACCTCGCAAGATAGCTGCATCCTTCATCGGTGTACTCCTGGTTTCGGGCATTGCCTTTGCCGCTATCCAAGTTGTGCGAAATATCAGCACGCCCAAACCGCAACTGCCCACAACAGAGCAAACGACAGACATTGATCCAGTCACTTCCCTGCCAGCAGATACGGTTAAGGCCGACACAATTTCCGTTGAGCCATACATCTTCAACAATGTGCCATTCGACTCCATGCTCACAGCTATTGCTACAGCCCACGGTGTCGGCGTGGAGTTTGAGAATGAAGCGGTCCGCCACCTTCGTTTCCACTTTGTATGGAAGCGTGAAGACAGTCTCTCGCGTGTCGTAGAAAAGTTGAAC
>SFIS01000045.1 GCA_004555245.1 Bacteroidales bacterium | reverse complement strand
CAGAGATTAACAACATCTGCATAAATCAACGAATTTGAATTTATTAACTAAATATATTTTGAAAATTTCATAGGAAGCACATCAAACTGTACACCCTAATTATTTGCCCTATTATTGTAAACGATTGCGTTTGTCTTTCGTCACAATTCACATTTATTTCTTTGCCCATAATGTAATAATTTCATAATTTTGCATCGTCTCAGAAAGATGAGACATCCCATGCACAATGCTATCTGCTGGCGAGCACATAGAACTCTACTTCGTATGTATATTGCAGACACTGCTCTATACCTTATTATATATTGCAACCGCTGCCAATCACAGCCGCTTCACAACTACTAAAACATTATTCAGACAAACGTACTGAAGTCTTCGACGGTTATAACTAAAACTATTAAAATATGAAAAGAAAGTTACTTTATGTTTCTAAATGCATTCTTGCATTACGCTCATTTGCAACCATGCTTTTGTTTATCTCTGCCATCAGTGTGGGCTGGGGAACAAACTATATCCACTGGGGTGAATCTGGAAACGGTGGTTGGAGCGATACTGAATTGTCTGGTTCAGGTTCAACCGAGACTACCACTATCACATTGACAGCCGAAAAGAACTATGAGTTTGTGTTGAAGGCAGGTGATAATACCTGGTGGAAATTCAGCGGTTCTTCTGCTTATGAAGTCACAAGCGGCACTGAATATTCCCTATCTACATCTAACGGTCAGAATGGAAAAATATCTAATGCCACAGGTGGGACCTATATCTTCACAGTCAAGTGGAATAACGGCACTCCTACTCTTACTGTGACATTCCCTGCCTCCTCTTCTATTTACACCCCCGTCCTTGAGAATCCAAACGAGATAAGCTGTTTCTTTGAGACCCCTTCTTCAATGACCAATGTTTATGCATGGATATGGGGATCTGATTATAACTATTCTGCTGATAAAGCAATTGCAAGTGCACTATGGAACTCTGATGCAGCAGAACTGGATTATAAAGGTCTAACAGAAAGTGGAAAAAAAATCTGGAAATGGACTTACAATGGTCCAAAAACGGACAGTCCAACAAACATTATTTTCTTGAAGAGCAGAACATGTAGCAACGCTGATAAAATTAACACAAACAACCTTACATTCACCAATCATGGCTATTATGTTTATGACGGCACAAACATTTCATCTGACGTTAAGGTCATAGAAACCAAATACTCCGTCAATATCTCTGCTGGCGCAGGCGGCACCGTCTATCCCGAAGGCGAGCAGCAGGTGGGCTCTACACCTGTTTCTATCACTGCCACACCGAGCGATGGCTACACTTTTGTTAACTGGACAGCGACAGGCAACGGCATAACAATCGCCAATGCCAACAGTGCTTCAACCACTATCACTGCTACTGCTTCTGGCAGCGTGACTGCCGTGTTCACATCATCTGCAACCCCAACCACCACCTACTACCTCGTCGGTGACAACTTCGGCGGTTGGTCCACTGATAAAGGCAAACCGTTTGTCAATGACGAGGTCACTGTGAATTTTGACAATACATATTCCTCATCACAGTTCAAGATTCTGTCAAGCGATGGTAAGTGGTATGGAATTGATAATTTCACATTTAAATCCACTAACACATCAAATAGTCTCAAAGAAAATACCGGCAACGCCCATATAGACATCAACCTCACCGGCACCTACACCTTCAATATGACGGAGGGCGATAACGGCACTATCTCTCTCAATGTCACTTATCCTACGGTAACTGTTACCCTGCCTACAAACCTGAAGTTCCAGTCGGATGCAGAAAACAACTGGGAATCAAGGGATATGACATCATCAAACGAAAACAAGAGATGGGAATACACCCTCAATATGTCAAACTCAAACAAGGAGGTGGTATGGTTCAGATTCGTTGATGAAAACAACAGCAATGCCTGTGTCCTCGCTAATTCAAATGGTGTAGAGGTCGCTGCAGACGGAAAAGCGCACGATGTCGCATACCTGAGGTCAAACTCGACAACCAACAACTTCAAGTTCTATACCACTGGCGCACAGCAATACACCATCGTTGCACAGCAGGTGAGCGGCAAAAACTGGAACGTGACAATCACGGCAGGTGGCGGAACGAAGACGGAGTATGTCCTGGACTGCAACGATGCAAGCTATTCTCCGATGCAGAGTGGCAACGAATATACCTTCACCTTGCCGAAGAGTGCGTTCACGACATCCGGACTGTCCTTCTCCATTGCAAAGACGACTGGCACATCAACGACATATCTCAAAGCTGATAACAACACATTCGGCGGACATGTCAATTCGCAGATTAATGGTATCACAGAAAGCAACACCACTGCAACCAACTTCACCTACACCGCAAACTCCGGCACAGACTTACCCAGCGGCGACATCACCGTCATATACGATGCGTCAGGCAATACGCTGACACTCAACTACGAATCACAGCAGTCTGTGATCAACAAGAGCTACTATGTTGTCTTCCCTGATGCCAATGTCGGCAACACGGCGCGTGCGGACAAGACCGTCACCAACATCCCGGATAAGCACACTGCCTTCCGTCTCATCCCATCGCGTAACCGTAACGCAAATACCCTTGACACAGACCTCGTCTCTATCAACCTGAAGATTGACGGTGACAAAGGACGGCAGCTGCGATATGACACTGAAGGCAACATCAAGTTCTATATCACAGACGGTAGCGGAAACTATTTCAAGAAGAATGATAACGTGACAGGTGGAAAAGACTATCTCCATGCGTTCGCAAACGGAGAGAATCAGGGTGGACAGACAGCCAACAACGGTGTTGACCGTTACGACACACGTACAGGCTCTATGCAAACAAATACTCCTGACTACTACTACACCATCCACAAGAATGACGCAGCAGAAACGAAGTCTCTCACCTTTATGTTCTCGAAAGATAACAAGAGTGACAAAACATATATAATCGATTCTAAGGGAAATACTAAAACATACAACAAACCCAGCAACAGTGTCGATGGCTTTGGTAGCGGAATGAAGTCCGGCAACCTCATCGTCGGCTTCCTCACCTCCCGCGGCTACAACTCTACTTATTTCACCAACCATATCAGCAAAGGTGTATATCTCGTAGGACAGATGGACGGCACATCTTACACCCATAACAAGAAATATCCGATGAAGCAAATCCTCTATCCGTTAGGAGCATCAGACGAGGCAAAGGCAGACTCCATCGTGTATAGCTGCACCGTGAAGAAAGGGTCGGCAGACTGGGATGACTTCTTCCTCTCGTTCTCTACAGGCGACAAGGTGGAAGACGGCAACAACCTCTGGAACCTCCTCCTCCGTCCGAACGTGCAGAACCAGATGGACGGTCAGGCCCTCGAAGGCGGCGTGACATTCTTCAAGAACGACTACGGAACGGACAACGCTCAGCAGGCTCTCAACCCGCTGCTCTCTGATGCACAGAAGAACCGCTACGTCTCATACACCATCTATTTCAACGCGACATACTCCACCTACCGCATCGAGTTCCACGACGGCTTCTATATCGCCGGTCCTGCGGTGGATGAGAGCGGCAGCTATGAACCGGCAAAACGTATCGCCATGTCGTCGGCAGAGTTGAACGGCAAGCAGCACTACATCTACACCGGCAAGTTCGTTCAGGGACAACCGTTCGCCTTCTTCCTCAACGAAGACAGCTATACCTTCAACTATTGCGAGGACAACAATGCAGTGTCACCAACATCAGCGACAGACGCATGGTATGTCCAGGCTCCAACTGAAGGTGGTGACTACGCGTTCTACAACCATGTGCAGTATAACACAAATGGCAGCAATGAGAACAAGAACCTCGGCAAGGACGATAGCGGCAAGGACTATAGCGGCATGATATGGGGCTTGCCTACCGGCACCTACACCATCCGCTTCTACAACCACAAGGAAGAGACAGGCAATAACCAGCTCTACACCGTGGATAAAGAGGTGACGATGGCAAATGTAACTTCGACCTTTAAGGATTCAGAATCAGCCACATCAGCTACCGTCCACAACTACGGCGGCTGGAGAACCTTGTCTGACGACTGCGCCCTCCTCCTCCCCAACGGCGTGAAGGCATACTACGCTGCGAAGGTAGGAAAGGGAAAAGTATATCTGAAAGAGCTGACTGAAGGCTACATCCCCGCACACTGCCCTGTGATTCTTAGCAACCCGAACCTCCTTGCCGGCAACAAGAGCATAGCGTTCCCGGTATATCCGGACGGATATAATGTGAGACTCGCTGAAGGCGAGCAGAACTACCTCAAAGACTGCTATGAGCAGGCAGGAACTGTCAGTCCGGAGGTTACAGAAAATGGCACTAAGAAATACAACTATTTCTTCTCCTATAGGTTTAAGTTTGCGGGAAAGGAGATGTCCGACGTGCCGCTCGGCTTCTGGAAACCTTTCGCCGGAACTGCTACAAAGAAGAACTACTCTTACCTCTCGGTTGATAAACAGCTCAATCCGTCGGAGTATGAGAACTACAATTTCACATACAACGAAGGTGAGACTGTCGTATCGACAAAGGCATACTGCTTCGTTATGGCGTTCGACGAGGATGAACTCGGCGACAACACGACAACGGGCATAGAGCAGGTGAAGGACAACGCGGAGGTGGATATGACGAACGCCGTATGGCATAACATGCAGGGCGTGCGCATCACAAAACCGTCTGCTCCAGGTATGTATATCTGCAACGGAAAGAAAGTCGTTGTGAGATGAAATCCTGACCGAGAGAACAGAAACCGTAAAGAAACAATTCCTGCGGCTGCCTTCCTGTAAGCAGCCGCAGGACAAAAAACAAGAATGTTATGCAATCAATCAAGAAAACATATACCACTCCAGAAATAAATGCCATCAACGTTTTATCTGACCAGCTGATGGGAAATTCTGTAGGAACAGATGTCCAGCTGAACAAAGGCACCTCGTTCGACACATGGGACGATGAAGAGGACGAAGGCGACTTAGAGATTCTCTCCCGGTCGGACAAAGTGCTGAAGCTGTTCGAGGACAGCCCGTACAACTGACCAAGCAAACGGCAGGCGGGGACATGCGCAGCAGACGCCGCCTGCACTGGAAGAATATTTTATAGTTTTATACACCTAATAGTAGTTTTTATTTCTGAGCCCAGGCACGACATCAGTCACGGACGCGGAACTCTGTGAAGCGCACCGCCAATCCTAATGCCTGTGGTTTCTATCCAACCAAGACGCGGCCGGCTTGTTGTGAAACATGCCGGCCGCGTCGGGCTTTTTAAACCTTGGCACGCAGAACCGCGTGCGAACATGAAAACCATGCCGGGTGGGAAAGAAGCCCGTACGGAAACCTTGACTTTTCTTGTCTGATTGTTGTGAAAAACAGGCGTGAACGACGATGTGTCGTTGTCAGTACAATATTCTGATAATTTTTGCAAAGGTCTATATATAATATAATAGTAACTTTGCACGCAGAACTAACTATTATGTCTATCCACTAAGAATATTATGAAAAGAATCACAGCATCTATGCTTCTTCTGGCAGCCCTTCTGCCTCTCTCCCTTGTCTCGCACGCCGCAAAGAAGACGGCACGCCAGCAGCTGATTGAACGTCTGGCGAAGATACAGAAGCGCGGGTATATGTACGGTCATCAGGACGACACGTTCTACGGCATCACATGGGACTGGGACGAGGGACGCTCGGACACGTACGAGCTGGTGGGCGACTACCCCGCTGTGATGGGCTTCGACCTCGGCGGTATAGAGAAGGGCGACCTGAAGAACCTCGATTCCGTGCCCTTCACACGCATCAGGCAAGCTATCATCGACCATCATGCAAGGGGCGGCATCATAACCATCTCGTGGCATCCGCGCAACCCCATGATCGGCACCACGGCATGGATAGAGAACGACATCAAGGCGTATGACGCTGCAACGGACGCTCTCAGACGTATCAACCAGCACGACATGGCGGCACGCGTGCCCAACCCGAAGCATACGGTGAAGGCCGTCATACCGGGCGGCGTGTGCCATCCGCTCTTCAACGAATGGCTGAAACGCGTGACAGACTTCCTCGCCTCGCTGAAAGACAAGAAGGGCAACGCCATTCCCGTCATCTTCCGCCCCTGGCACGAGAATAACGGCTCGTGGTTCTGGTGGGGACAGAAGAACTGCACGGACAGCGAGTTCCACGCGCTGTGGAACATGACGCAGGACTATGTCAACGCCTCGCTGAAAGAGAGCATCGTGTGGGCGTACTCGCCAAACCTCCAGGGAGACTGGACAGAGGAGGCGTGGATGAAACGCTATCCGGGAGACGACCGCGTGGACATCATCGGGGAGGACGCATACCAATGGGGCACGGAGGCGGACTTCGTGAAACAGATGGACGCAGACCTCGCACTGCTGACAGACATCGCGAAGAAACACGGAAAGCTGATCGCCCTGACGGAATGCGGATACCAGAACTCGCCCGACGCCACTTGGTGGCAGAGGGTCTTCAAACCCGTCATCGAGCGTTATCCGGTGCTCTACTTCCTGCCGTGGCGCAACTACAGCAAGGACCATTTCGGCGCTTCGCCCGCTGCAACGACAGCCGACGACTTCAAGGCGTGGGCAAAGGACAAACGCTTCCTCTTCTGCAAGGATATAAAGAAATAGGCAGTATCGTTAAAAACGTTATTATCGTTATTATCGTTACGAACGTTATTATCGTTATTGTCGTTATTACCGTTCTTATCGTTACTAACGTGATTCTATCAACCCGTTAACTTACAAAACAAACCATACCCATGTCAACAGAATTTGAAAACAGAGTGGCAGCAGTGCGTGCCCGCCACGAAGAGCTGCTTGTGCGTCCCAATGTGAAGAAAGAGTGGGGCAACGGCATCTACGACAGATATGTCTATCCTATCATCACGGCAGAGCATACGCCGCTTGAATGGCGCTACGACTTCTCGGAGAAGGACAACGCCTTCTTCATGCAGCGCATCATGATGAACGCCACCCTCAACTCCGGTGCGATAAAGATAGACGGACGCTACCTCCTCGTGGTGCGTGTGGAGGGCGCGGACAGGAAGTCGTTCTTCGCCGTGGCGGAATCGCCCAACGGCATAGACAACTTCCGCTTCTGGGACGAGCCGATAACAATGCCGGAGGATGTCATACCCGCGACAAACATATACGACATGCGCCTGACACAGCACGAGGACGGATGGATATACGGCGTCTTCTGTGCCGAGCGTCATGACGACACCCAACCGGGCGACCTCTCGGCTGCCACCGCCACAGCGGCGATAGCACGCACGAAGGACCTGAAGACATGGCACCGCCTGCCAGACCTGAAGGCGAAGTCGCAGCAGAGAAACGTGGTGCTGCACCCGGAGTTCGTGGAAGGGAAATACGCCTTCTACACACGTCCGCAGGACGGTTTCATCGACACCGGGTCGGGAGGCGGCATAGGATGGGCGCTCGTGGACGACATAGAGCACGCCGAGGTGAAGGAGGAGAAAATCATCAACGCGAGACACTACCACACCATCATGGAGGTGAAGAACGGCGAAGGCCCGCACCCTATCAAGACAAGGCACGGATGGCTGCACCTCGCACACGGCGTGAGAGGATGCGCTTCAGGACTGAGATATGTGCTGTATATGTACATGACGGCTCTCGACGACCCGACGCGTGTCACGGCACAGCCCGGAGGATATTTCCTCGTACCGGAAGGCGAGGAGTATGTCGGAGACGTGATGAACGTCGCGTTCGCCAACGGATGGATTGCCGACGGAGAGCCGGAGGACGGGATGCACGACGACAACGACCGTGTGCTGATATACTATGCCTCGTCTGACACAAGGATGCACGTCGCAGTATCGACGGTGGGAAAACTGGCGGACTACTGCATGAACACGCCGGAGGACGGGCTATGCACCGCGGCATCTGTGGAGACGATAAAGGCTCTCGTGGCGAAGAACAAAGCGCTGTAAACAACATTCCGCCGCCGTGTGGTCACTGACCTGCTGCACGGCGGCGGACATCATACGTCAGGCTGACTGACTGCTTTCAGACAACGAACTAACACCTTATTTTATATACTATGGCTTCGATAAAAGAAAAGATAGGCTACGCCCTCGGCGACGCCGCATCCGGCGGCATAACATGGAAGATAATGTCTATCGCCTTCCCCTTCTTCTTCACCAATGTCTTCGGGCTCTCGCTCGCCGACACTGCGGCGCTGATGCTCATCGCACGTATGTTTGATGTCGTGACGGACCCGCTGATGGGCAGCCTTGCCGACCGCACGCAGTCGCGCTGGGGCATCTACCGCCCGTGGCTCATCTTCGGCTCGATACCCTTCGGACTGATTTTCGCACTGCTGCTCTACACGCCCGACCTCGGACCCGTGGCGAAGCGTGTATATGCCTATGTCTTCTATCTGCTGATGATGGTGGTATATACGGCGGTGAACGTGCCGTACGGATCGCTGCTCGGCGTGATGACGGAGGATGACAACGAGAAGAACGAGTTCTCGTCATACCGTATGGTGGGAGCCTACGCCATGGGCTTCGTCACGCTGCTCTCTTTCCCCTACCTGCAGAAGATGGTGGGCGGGACGGACGCACACCAGTATGCCGTCCTCGGAGCAGGCTTCGGCATTCTCGCTGCCGTGATGACACTCGCCTGCGGACTGCTGACACGTGAGCGAGTGAAGCAAGTGAGGGCGGAGAAGTTCTCTTTCAGACAGTTTGCCAACCTCTTCAGAAACAAGCCGTGGATATTCCTCACTGCCATAGGAATATGCACAAACTTCTTCAACGGCTTCAGATATGCCGTCGCGGCGTACATCTTCCAATACTGCATGGGCGGAGACATCACGGTGGGCAGCCTGATTATCAACTACACCGTCTTCATGGCTTTCGGCGAGGTGACGTGCATGATATTCGGAGGTGTCTCGCCGAAGTTCACGGCATGGGTGGGCTCGAAGCGCAAGGCGTTCATCTGGGCGTCGCTGATATGTCTGGTGCTCTCCGTAGCCTTCTTCTTCATACCTATGACACCGTCGTCGATATGGCTGATGATAGCCCTTGTGGTGCTCACCTCTGTCGGCGTGGGGCTCTTCTCGCCGCTGCTCTGGTCGATGTATGCCGACGTGGCGGACTATGCGACGGAGACCTTCGGCACATCATCGACAGGACTCATATTCTCGTCGGGAACGATGGCGCAGAAGTTCGGAGGCGCTGTCTCCGGCTCGCTCATAGCATTGCTGCTCGGCATTGCCGGGGCTACGATGATTGCAGACGAGATGGGAAACGAGAGCATTGACCCGGCATCCGTAACGGAATCGGTGAGGACGATGATATGGGCGCTGTTCTCACTCTTCCCGGCTTTCATCGCTGTCATAATGACTACACTCGCTTACTTATATCCTATAAAGAAATAATCTCGCGCGAGGCGACATGTCCCCGTGCCGCCTCGACTAACCTGAAATCATTGGACAATTATGAAAAATACACTTCTGACACTGAAACAGGAGATGCTGAACACCGTGGAGCATAACATCCTCGACTTCTGGATACAGAACATGCAGGACACGGAGAACGGCGGATTCTACGGACAGATGAGGGGCGACGGCGTGCTGGTGAAGACAGCGGACAAGGGCGGCATACTCAACGCAAGGATACTGTGGTCGTTCGCAGCGGCATACCGCGTGCTGCACAAACCCGAATACCTCGCCGCCGCAAGAAGGGCGAAAGACTATATCGTGCAGCACTTCATCGACCCCGTGTATGGCGGGACATACTGGTCGGTGAGATACGACGGCAGGCCGGCGGACACGAAGAAGCAGTTCTATGCCATCGGTTTCATGCTCTACGGCATGAGCGAATATGTGCGGGCGACGATGAACGACGGCAGTGTGACAGAAGAGGAGAAGGAGGAAGCGCTGCAGCTCTGCTTCAACCTCTTCAATATCATAGAAGACCACTCGCTCGACATTGTATATAACGGATATATCGAGGCGCAGACAAGACAATGGGGAGAGATTGCGGACATGAGGCTGTCGGAACTCGACGCAAACTATCCCAAATCGCAGAACACACACCTGCATATCATTGAGCCATACACCAACTTCTTCAGATGCCTGACAGAGATGGAGAAGGCAGGCAAAGAGGTGAACATCAACGACAAGGCGAAGGTGGAGGTGGCGCTGAGAAACCTCATCGACATCTTCACGGACAAGATTCTCAACCCCGAGACACACCACCTCGACCTCTTCTTCGAGATGGACTGGACACGAGGCGCAGGATGGCTCGAGAGCTACGGGCACGACATAGAATGCTCGTGGCTCATGCACGAGGCCGCCATAGTGCTCGGAGACAACGACGTGCTGGAGAAGGTGGAGCCCATAGTGAGACTCGTGGCAAAGGCTTCGGAGAAAGGACTGAATGACGACGGCTCGATGACACACGAGGCGAACATCGACACAGGACATGTCGATGACGACAGACACTGGTGGGTGCAGGCCGAAGCGGTGGTGGGCTTCTATAATATCTATCAGCACTTCGGAGACACCGCAGCTCTCGACAAGGCCCTCGCCTGCTGGAGATACATCAAGAGCAACCTAATAGACTACAGACACGGGGAATGGTACTGGAGCTGCGACCCGGAGGGGAATGTCAATACGTGTGACGACCACGCCGGATTCTGGAAATGCCCGTACCACAACTCAAGGATGTGTCTCGAACTGATTGAAAGGATTGAAGGCTGAGGCCTGCCGGCCACTCATGCGTTATCATAATATGTGTCCATCTCGTCAACTTGTTAACTGAAAAAATATGAAACATACAAACAGAACTTTTATTAGCGCGGCTTTTGGGGCTGCGTTGTGCCTCGTCGCCATGCCTACGGCGGCAGAGAATGTAGCCCTGCACACGCCGGCGACAACTCTCGTGCTCGATGTGGAGAAAGGCAAAGAACCCACTTTCGTATATTACGGCACACGCTTGGACAACCATGACATCAGTGTGCTGCCCGCTCCGACAAGAGCAAACTGGAGCAGTCTGGAAATATACCCCGCCTACGGCGCCACACACATACAGGGCGAGGCGGCGTTCGCCATGCGTCATGCTGACGGTAACCTCTCGACACAGCTCGTCTGCAAGGACTACAACGTGACGGACATCGAAGACAAGGCTCCAAATGCCGCACGGAGAAAGGGACGGCAACTCGTCGTAACACTCTCTGACCCGCTATATCCCGTAACGGTGAAACTCGTATATCTCGCTTACCGCGATGTGGATATAATAGAGGCATGGACAGAGATAACGAACAACGAGAAGAAGACAGTGACACTGACACAGTTCATGTCGTCCGCCATGCCCATACGACGCGGCAACGTCTGGATAAGCCACCAGCACGGCTCGTGGGCGGCAGAGGCGCAGCTGACAGAACAGAAGCTGCAGAACGGCATGCTCAGGATAAAGAACCGCGACGGACTGAGAAACGCTACGACGGACAGACAGGAGGTGATGTTCTCGCTCGACGGGAAACCGAAAGAGAACGAGGGAGACGTCATCGGGGCCGCGCTGATGTATTCAGGAAACTACAACGTGACGGTGGATACGGGTGAGGACGAGTATCACCATTTCCTCGCAGGCATAGCGCCGGACAACTCGGAATATCATCTGCAGCGCGGAAAGACACTATGCACGCCGCATGTGGCTTACACCTTCTCGAACGAAGGACTGTCTGGAGCGTCACGCGCTTACCACAGATGGGCACGGCGCTACCAGATGAGACACGGAGACAAGGAGCGCATGATTCTGCTAAACTCATGGGAAGGCGTGTATTTCGACATCAACCAGAAAGGCATGGACCAGATGATGGCGGACATAAAGTCGATGGGAGGAGAGCTCTTCGTCATGGACGACGGATGGTTCGGAGAGAAATATCCGCGACTGACGGACAACTCAAGCCTCGGCGACTGGGTGGTGGATACAAGGAAACTGCCTGACGGTATCGACGGTCTGCTGAGAGACGCAAGGAAGAACGGAGTGAAATTCGGCATCTGGATTGAGCCGGAGATGACAAACACTACATCTGAACTGTATGAGAAACATCCCGAATGGATCATCAAGGCGCCGGGAAGAGAACCCGTGAAAGGAAGGGGAGGGACACAGCTCGTGCTCGACATGGCGAACCCGAAGGTGCAGGACTTCGTCTTCAACGTTGTTGATGAACTCCTGACGAAATATCCTGAGATAGCATACATAAAATGGGATGCCAACGCTCCAGTGATGAACCACGGATCGCAGTATCTCCCGATGGACAACCAGAGTCACCTATATATCGCATACCACGACGGACTGATAAAGACCTGCCAGCGCATCAGGGAGAAATATCCCGATGTCATCATACAGGACTGCGCATCGGGTGGGGGAAGGGCGAACTACGGGCTGCTGCCGTACTTCGACGAGTTCTGGGTGTCGGACAACACCGACGCACTGCAACGTATCTACATGCAGTGGGGAACGTCGTATTTCTTCCCCGCAATAGCGATGGCAAGCCATATCTCAGCCGTGCCGAACCATGCCGTATTCCGCACCACATCGCTAAAATACAGATGCGACGTGGCGATGTCGGGACGCCTCGGCATGGAGATTCAGCCGAAGAACATGAGCGAGGAGGAGAAAGCCCTGTGCCGACAGGCCATTAGCGACTACAAGACGATACGCCCCATAGTGCAGTTCGGAGACATCTACCGCCTCCACTCGCCATACGAGGGTGACAACCTCGCGTCGCTGATGTATGTCGCGGAGGACAAGGCGAAGGCGGTGTTCTACTGGTATAAACTCGAGACTTTCCAGAACCAGCACTTCCCTGCGGTGAAGATGCGGGGACTTGATGCCGGCAGAAAATACCGCGTCAAGGAACTCAACCGCATCGACAACAAACCGCTCGACTGCGAGGGAAAGGTCTTCACCGGACGATTCCTCATGGCTAACGGACTGGAGATGCCTTACACCCACGACGTGGATTACGGCAAGAAGAACGACTGGGCAAGCCGTGTCATACTGCTCGAGGCTGTGGAATAATAACAGCCGAAAAGCGTGCCGCGCTGCAGAGAACAGATTGACAAGAGACAATGAAGCATCATAATGTGAAAGCGACATGATGTCTGGCTTTTTAGTGCCGGGCATCATGTCGCTTTCTGTATATAAGGACAGAGGAATGTAAAAAAGTGTCCAGGAAGCCTCTGGAATTGTGTTTCACCCGAAGATGTGCTTCTTCTACATTCATATCAATACTGTAGAAAGGATGATGACAACCTCTATCAACTAATCTTGGAGTTACAACAACAAGGGGTGAGCCAAATCCTTGACCCACCCCTCTGTATGTTTTATGAATCCATGAGTTCACTTTTTCTTATATCCACACTTAGGACATACACCGTTCTCGTCGAGAGCGATGCCGCAAAGGGGACAGCGGTCGATGACCTTGCGAGTGTCATACTCCTGCGATGCAGCGTTGACACCACTGGTGAACGTCAGTTTGGCGATGTTGAGCTTGTCCTTTAGAAGGTCATAGACAATCTTTATCATGCCCTCTACTGTCATAGTCTCCTTTGTGACGACGAGGCGGCTATCGGGGAAGGCCTGAGCAAGATCCGTCTTAAAGGCGGCACCTTTCATCGTGTTGCGTGGATGTCCGTCCTTTATGCCCTGTTTCTCATATACGTCGAGAATGGCAGGCAGGAGAGGGTCGTCCTCACGGAGGATGAGGGCGTGGTCAAAGTTCTTGAGCACATCCCATGCTGTCTTCTGAATCTCGTTGCATGGGAAGACCATGTTGACACCCTCGTTGACTGTGTCCTCCACTTCGATGGTCAACACACCTGTGTGGCCGTGGAGATACTGTGCTTCGCCCTGAAATCCGTAGAAGCGGTGAGCGTACTGGAGGTCGAATGTTGTGATACTTCTCATAGTGCTAAAGGTTTTTAGGAGCAGGAGCCTGACACTGAATCTGATGTAGAGACAGAGACAATCGAACGGCTGCCTGCCGGGGTTAGTGAATGGTATATAATAATATGTGTTGGAGATAGGAAGGTGTGCATAACTGTTCTTCTCACCTACGCACGACCTGCCTTGTGCTCATTATGCGGATAATTCAAGACAGAATTGCAACAAACGAAATCTACGTTTAGAAGTTGTCGATGTGAATCTCGAAGTAAGCCTGCGGGTGATCGCATGTTGGGCATATCTCAGGAGCCTTCTCGCCTACTACGATGTGTCCGCAGTTGCGACATTCCCATACCTTCACCTCGCTCTTGGCGAAGACAGCAGCTGTCTCCACATTCTTCAGCAGGGCGCGGTATCTCTCCTCGTGGCGCTTCTCGATGGCAGCTACAAGGCGGAACTTAGCCGCAAGCTCTGGGAAACCCTCCTCCTCGGCTGTCTTGGCAAAACCATCGTACATGTCTGTCCACTCGTAGTTCTCGCCCTCAGCAGCTGCTGCAAGGTTCTGAGCCGTGTCGCCAATGCCATTGAGCTCCTTGAACCACAGCTTAGCGTGCTCCTTCTCGTTGTCTGCCGTCTGCTGGAAGATGGCAGAGATCTGCTCATATCCCTCCTTCTTAGCCTTAGAAGCAAAGTATGTGTACTTGTTGCGTGCCTGACTTTCGCCTGCGAAAGCCTCTAAAAGGTTCTTCTCTGTCTGAGTGCCTGAATACTTTGTTGCCATAAATAATGTAATTTTTAATGTGTTAGTTAATGTTCGTTTTCTTTACATCAGCAAAGTTAAGTATTTGTCACTAACAACCAAAAAAAATTGAAGAAAAGTGATGGTAAATTTTGGAATAACATGTATTGTCTTTTCCCTTTTTTCTCATGTTTACCACAACTTTTCTTCTTATCACCACCTCTCAATCCCCAAAAGTGAGTATATTTTTCATTCGTAATATCATCCACATCACCACCAAACACACTTCCACGCGAGTAGTTGTCATTATCAAAGGAAGAAACCGATTGGTCCCTTCACTACTCCAACATGTCAGGCAAAGGAATTGGCTACTACCCAAGCGAAAGAAATGATGACTTTCTCATATTATAGATGAAAGGTTATGCCGGACAGACACACCGGGCCAGGCGTGTTATTAGTCTAAAGTCAAAACATGTGCCGCACGCGAAAAAAGCATACTGCATCACCCCGTTATTTCGCCGGTATCGCAGGGATAGGCAGCCGTTGCATCGAGAGGATGCGGACATCCTTCACGGGACGGTCGTTGCTGTCCGTCTGGCTCCGCTGTATGCGGTCGATGGTGTCTAAACCGTCCATCACCTGGCCGAAGACGGTGTAGCCCGCATCCAACCACGGTGTGCCCGGCTGCTGATACTCCTTGTAGTAGCCCAACTGCTCGGCGTAGGGCGCACGGCCGGAGACAGCAGGCCACTTGCCCCAAACGATATAGAACTGCGACGACGAGCTGCGCTTCTCGGGATTCAAGTCGTCTGGCTCGCGTGCAGCAGCCAGCGCACCCCGCTTGTGGAAAAGACGGGGGAAGAGAATCTCTGCCGGCATAGACGTCTGTCCGTCAGCGGTGAGGAAGTCACCCTCGCCAAGCAACGCGCTCGGATGCTCGACAGATGTGGGAGGAGCGTTCTTCGTCGTCGGGTCGCCGAACTGTATCATGAAATCCTTTATCACACGATGGAAAAGCACGCTGTCGAAGGCACACAACTCCGTGATGCGCAAGAAGGCATCGCGATGTATCGGCGTCTCGTTCATCAACTCCACATAGATGTCGCCCTCCGTTGTCTTTATCTCCACGACAGGACGGTCGTAGTGGCTCAGACCATTCCGTACAGTCACATCAGCAAGGGCACGCATGATGTCAGTGGGACGACCGTCAGAACCGAAAGCTCCCAGCTTGTACTGCGACGGCAGACACTCCGGCTCCCAATAAAAGACACCCTTGCACCTGCCGCCCGTCTCGCTCCGGGCACGCCGTATGATGTCGGCATATTGCTCGCGGCCCATCGCCATCACCCAGGGGCGGCTCTCGTCAACCTCAAAGCCCGTCTCGACTATCATCACGTCACAATCGTATTTCTTCGACACCTGACGGATGTTCTTCATGCAGTCAGAGATAGTCACCCAAGCATTGGGCTCTTTCTTGGAATCCATAGCCCAGTAAGGATAGAGCGACATGCCTATCATATCCCACTTGCCGCCATAGCGCTTCACGATGTCAAGGTTATGGTTATACAGCGACGCATCGAAACCATTGTCGAGATGAACTATGACAATAGCGTCGGGACACACCTTCTTCACCGCATCGTAGCCCGCACGGATGAACCCCGCATACTGCTCCGGGTTGCGCTCCACATGGCCCATCGACTTCGTGATGGTGGTGTTCCCCTGTGTGTCCTTTATCTCCCATCCCGTCACGGGGTCGCACTTCACCGACCACAGCATGCCGTTGCTCGTCTCGTTGCCCACCTGCACCCAACGCGGCGTGATGCCGTTGTCGCGCAAGAAAGTCAGCACATCCTCAGTATGCGCGGCAAGTGCCTTGCACATCTTCTTGAAAGACATCTTCTCCCATGACTTCGGGATGTTCTGCTTGGCAGGATCTGCCCACCAGTCGCTGTAGTGGAAGTCAATCATGATGTCCATGCCGAGACGCTTGGCACGCAAAGCCTTGACAAGAACATCATTCTTGTCACACCAGTTGTCGTGCTTGGAGGGGTCAACCCATACGCGAAGCCTTATGGCATTCATGCCCATCTCCTTCATCAACGCTGTACACTCACGCTCCTCGCCGTTATAGTTCTGCAAGCGAAGGCCCTTAGCCTCCATCTCCGTACACCAGCTGATGTCCGCACCAAGGGCAAAATCGTCTGCCCACAACGCTGCACTCATCGTGCAGAACAGAAATAACAGAATGTTTCTCATATAATATAAATGTGTGTAAGATATTACATAAATGTGTGCAAGATTATTACATAAATGTGTGTAAGACTTTGTCCTACATTAGATAGAATACGTGTCGCAAAATTACAAATAATATCCTGATACACCAAACTTTCAGCACATTTTCTGCCTATCCCGCTCCTCACTTTTTTATATTGAAAACAAAAAAAACAAAAAAATATTTGGTGGAAACGGAAAATTGTAGTAACTTTGCACCGCAATTCAACGATTGTGGCAATCACCATGTGATTCCGGACTTGTAGCTCAGTTGGTTAGAGCAACAGACTCATAATCTGGAGGTCCTAGGTTCAAGCCCTAGCTGGTCCACATTGAAAATCAAGGAGTTAAGATAAAATCTTAGCTCCTTTTTTATTTGTCGGGAAAACAATGGGAAAACACATTGCTTTTGAAAACTTCCTGATTTTCTGCTAAACTTGGCATCGTATCAATCCAAGTAAAGCATGTAAATAAGGTCTCTCGGAGTATCAAAATCGCGTGGGAAAACAGTCGGGAAAACAAGATTCTGTCTGTTGTCTCCCTTTCAAGCAACATTTTCACTCATTATTTGAGGTGTTCCCCAATCGCGTGCACCTCAATCTTTTATTTCCACCTTGTACAAGATAATCATCGTGCCGTATGACTCGCCTTAGAGTTATGCGGCTCATTTTGTATGTCCCTATATCAAAAATGCTTGTTACCCCCTATTTTTCAGCCTTTTGTCTTGCCTAAATCTTAAAATGTATTTCAAAACCATACAGAAAAAACTTGTTCTGTTTTTGGCGTATAACACCCTTAATTCTTCACTGATTTAAATAGACTACCTTTGCCCTCGAATTCCAAATCACGGAAGTTCAAAAATGGTTCATGAACCGAAATAGAATGTTTAACCGGAACGTCAGGAAGTACAACTGACGGACTACAAATAAAGAATTAGGTGTTATGACAAGGTTAGTTACAATAGAGCAATTGCTCGAAAAGCCCGTCTGTATGATGTCAGGGCAAGAGTTTGTCCTGCTTCTCCAGAATGCTGAGAAGCAAACGGCAAAGGTACCTGCCGAGGTGGTACCAGAGAGACATTACGAATATGGCATAGCTGGCATTGCCAAGATTTTCGGCTGTAGTATCCCAACTGCCAACAGAATCAAGAAAAGTGGTATCATAGACCCTGCTATCACTCAAGTAGCTCGCAAAATTGTGGTTGATGTAGAACTGGCTATGGAACTTGCAAAGAAAGCAGGTGGTATAGTTTCTATTAGAAAGTAGTATGGAAAAAGACTGGAAAAACAACTTAGCCACTGACAGCGAATGGGATGTGTCAAAAACTATTAGCAACCTCAGAATGTTTTTCACGCATGATGAGAATCTGCGTCAGATTCGCTTTGGCACCTATCTCGTACCCGTCAAGGTAGGGAACAAGAATATGTATGCCATGAGTGATATACGCCGCATCCAGACAGGCGGCAGGAACGACACGGTGACCAACTACTGCAAAAGGAAGGAGGCATGAGCATGGGTATCGCACAGGAAATATGCAACAAGGTCATGTCGGAGGTACAGGGTATCAAAGACACAGGTTTTCCTCTGGACGCTTTCCCCGAGAAAGTGCAGACCATCATCCTTGACATGGTAAGGTACGAGAACTTCAAGGTGGAGTATCTCGCACCTGCCATGCTTTCGGCGGTTTCTTCCGCTTTGGGAGGGACCTGTTATGTAAGGGTGAAAGGGCAATGGATAACCAATGCCGCACTCTACATCATCATGGTGGGCAGACCGGGACTGGGCAAGACACCGCCTCTTGAAGCGGCATTCCGTCCCATACGAAGGAACGACAATGCGAAGATGGAGAAGTTTAAGGCCGACATGGCTGCCTATCAGAATGCTGTGAAGGAGAGCAAGGGCGACTGCGGTATGGAGAAGCCGGTACTGGCACGCACTCTTGTTTCAGACTTCACGCCTGAGGCCCTGCTCCTCGCCCATTACAACTCCCCTCGTGGTATCACTATTTTGGTGGATGAGATTATGGGCATGTTCAATTCCGCCAACCGCTACAACAATGGGCAGCTGATAGAGCAGTTGCTGACGGCGTGGAGCGGAGGCGCACTGGATGTGGTACGTGTCAACAACCCCATACCAATCCATATCGAGCCCCCATGCATCAATATGATTGGAACCACACAGACGAAGCGTATGGGAGAACTGATGAAGAAGGGATATGAGGAGAACGGGCTGCTTGACCGTATTCTGTTCACGCTTCCCAAGGTACAGCAGCTTACACTCTGGACGAATGAGGAGGACAACTCTACACACCATCGTTCCGCTTCAGCCATGGAGGCATGGCAGAACATCATCAGCAAGGTTCTCACCCTTGACTATGAGACTGGTGAGGAGGGAACAGAACCTAAGTTCCATATTATAGATATGGAGGAAGAAGCCAGAGATGAATTCATCGCAAGTCACAATGCCACCATACGGCGGACAAATGCCATTGAGGATGACAACATGATTGAGTCCCGTCCGATGAAAGCCCCTGTCCATGTGGCACGCATCGCACTTATACTACAGGTGTTGCGCTATGCCTGTGGCGAGAGCCATCTCCAGTTCGTGACTAAACAAGCTATGCATGGAGCTATTAGGTTGATGGAGTATTTCGAGGATTCCTATTGCAGGATAAGGGAGTATGTCGCCAACGATGCCTGTGACGAGCCGTCAAGGGAACTGATCTCGACGCTGAACGATTCGTTCACCACCGCGGATGCGCTTGCAGCAGGGAAGCAGCTAAAGGTGACCGACCGCACGGTGATGAACTACCTGAAAGAGCTCGCCAAGAACAGACTGATAAAGAAGATCCGGCAAGGGGAATACCAGAAGACGGTCTTTGAGACAAAACAAAAGAGACTTTCTGAGGAATCCCGGCGTGTAAACTGCAACGAATAAGCCCCGTTTCACATTTCAGTTTCTTCAGTTTTTCAGTTTGCAGTAGTGAGAGGAGTGAATCAACAGCCTTCATGTTTCTGCAAAACTGAAAGAACTGAAAACTGAAATCAGAGCAATTCCTTTTCAGAAACCAATATGGAGAAGTATAAGTATCATCTTGAAAAGTACCATCCGGGCAGCAAGAAGACTTGCCCACAATGTGGCAGGAAAGTCTGTTTCACACGCTATGTCGATGCCAGTGGGGATTATGTCTTCCCTGAGCATGTAGGACGTTGTGACCACGAGCATAATTGTGGCTACCATTTCTCGCCAAGTGACTATTTCCGTGAGAATCCCGAAGAGTCAATATCTCTATCAAGGAAGCATGTAATCACGACAAAGAACTTATCTGTCACTATAAAGGAACAGCCTCCATCATTCATAGACAGAAGCATCATGGAGCAGACTCTCTCACACTATGCCATCAATCCTTTGTACACATTCCTTGCCAGATGTATGGGAAAGGAAGAGACAGACAGGCTATGTAGCCTTTACCGGATAGGCACGTCAAGAAAATGGGGAGGTGCTGCAATATTCTGGCAGGTGGATTACAATGGTCGTGTCCGTACAGGAAAGATCATGCTTTATGATGCCACGACAGGCAAAAGGGTGAAACATCCCCACTCGCACGTCTGCTGGGTGCATACGGAAATGAGGCTGAAAGACTATCATCTCTTCCAGTGCTTCTTCGGCGAGCATCTTCTTCCCTTATATCCCGACAGGAAGGTCTTTGTGGTGGAAAGTGAGAAGACGGCTGTCATAGCCTCGCATTTCATGCCCGATGTGCTGTGGGTAGCCACAGGCGGAAAGAACGGTTGCTTCAACGAGCGTGCCGTTATTGCCTTGGCTGGCAGGGATGTGGTGTTGATGCCTGACCTCGGAGCCACACAGGAGTGGCAGGCAAGGCTTCCCATGCTCGACAAGGTCTGCCGCTCCGTATCAGTCAATGACATATTGGAGACGATAGCAACGGAAGAGCAGCGAAGCCAAGGTCTGGACATAGCCGACTTCCTCCTGATGGAAGACACACCGCAGATGATACTCCAAAAGATGATAGACCGCAATCCTGCCTTACAGACGCTCATTGACGGGCTTAGCTTGGTACTCGTTGAAGAGCCGTAATGTGGACAGCTTGCTGTCATAAGAAAAGGTATTTATAAAATGCCGTAGCTTATTAGGGCATTTTCGTCTCTTCCCCTCTGCGAGTGGCAGCGCAAAAAGCCCCATAAGCGGACTGCCTATGGCATCCGTAGATGAGGGACGGCATTTAATGAACAATTAAGGTATTCAATTTATCACAAACAAAACAATTAAGAAAGATGAAAGAACAATATGCAGTATGCCACCTTCAGCGTGGCAGTGGAAACGACAGAGGAATGTCGTGCCATATCGAGAGAAAGGATGCCCAGGGCAAGACCTATGTGCCGGACAATGCCGACCGTAGCCGCACGCATCTGAACAGGGAACTGGTATCATTTCCCGAAGGGGTTAGGAACAGGACTGAAGCCATACAGTACCGCATAGACCATGCCGGACTGACACGCAAGGTAGCTGGCAACCAGTGTAAGGCTATCCGAATCATCCTTACGGGGACACACGAACAGATGATGAAGATTCATGAAGAAGGCAGGTTGGAGAGGTGGATGGAAGCCAATCTCAAATGGCTGCACGAGACCTTCGGCAAAGAAAATGTTGTATCATGTGTGTTGCACATGGACGAGAAGACTCCCCACCTGCATGCTACCATTGTACCCATCGTCACTGCCGAACGACAGAGGCGTGAACGAGAGGGAGAGAAGAAGTACAATACTAAGTCAGGTCCACGACTGTCAGCAGATGATGTGCTCAAACGTGCCAAACTTCACAAGTATCAGAATACCTATGCCGCCGCCATGAGTGAGTTCGGTTTGAAGCGTGGCATTGTAGGTTCCACTGCCAGACACATTGCCACATCCACCCACTACAAGCAGCAGATGCAACAGCTTGAGGAGAACATCGCCAACTTGCAGGAGGAGGTGGAGAAAACCAAGGAGGGAAAGAGTACGATATTCGCCATATTTGGCAAAGGCGACCTTGCCAAAGCGAGGAAAGAGCTGGCATCAAAAGACGAAGAACTGACAAAACTACAAGCTAAGATTGCGAAATTGGAGGCGGAGAAAGCCTCTCTAAAGCAGAAGCATGAATCTGACATAGCAAAACTGCAGAATGGCTATCAGAAGGAAATCGATGCAGCCATCAGGCGTGCGGAAATCGCAGAGCGGAAAGCTGCCGAGAAGGAGGCTGTCATTGAACGACAGAAGAGAAGAATTGACGAACTTGACCGCAAGGCCAATCCTCAGCGGTACCGGCTTTCATCAGGAGCGGAACTCATCGGTTATCGTTTCCTTGGCAACAACCCTTATACCGTCACCCTGAAAATCTGGACAAAGGTTAAGGAAATTGAGCATACCGCTGTCACCTATCTCAGCGATAGCGACAAGCGATTGCACGCCTTCAGCAATGGGGAACTGACAGAGCACGAGTTTGTCAACGCTTGTTTCAGTGCTGCTGAGCAAGTCAACGAGACACAATCCAATTTACTCAGTGCAGCCATTGAAGTTGCAACAGGCGGAACAGCTCAACCTCATGTAGGCACTGGTGGTGGAGGCTCAACGTCTGAATTGCCATGGAGGGATAAAGATAAGCGTAAGTACACTTCTGGGCAAAGAAGAAGATGATGATGAATTTGAGTCACTTGCGTTTTATCCTGTCTATATACTCGAGGGTGCACCCAAAAACTTATTTTTGATGCACCCTCTCTATCTTCGCATTCAAACGTGATACAACATACTCTACACATACGCAACTTGTTGTCGTAACATAACGCCTATTGCTTACCACAATATTGGAAAACATCAGAGAACTTTATCGGTTCTATGTTTTCAAGATGGATGATGCCATCGGCTGATGTAATCTCATCGCTTGTTTTTTTTAGATATAGCGTACCTGCGATGTTGAAGAAAGACAAGTATGCCAGATGGGCACAATTATGTCTTCTCTTTGAATCTACTCCAAAGCAGGAACCGATATTCTTCACTTCGACAAACACCTCTTTCAATTTTACGACACCCGATTTTCAATCCGTATTGTTGACATGTATTGAACTTGAAACAATGCCAAGCAAGTTATCCATTTCTATAAAATTAGCTGGATTCTGATAAAGAATAGCCGTAAACGTCTTTGGAAGTGCTGCATAACCGTAACATGCCGCCCATAACATCATGGCATACTTTTTTTCAGTATATTTTCTGTTCAACATATATCTTTCAATCTGATCAAAGCCGAAAGGTTTGAGAAAGAAAGACATCACAGACTGCAGAACAGGCATATCCTCAGGTATAGAGAAACTATAAACAGTATTATGCTTATACTTCCAGTAATTCCTTAAACATACAAGTATCTTCTCTCCTTCAGCCGTCCCCGAAGTCTCACAGAGCTTGTAGGCATTTGCTGTGTCTTCTATCAGCGACAGAATGAATGCATCAGAAATGGTATCAAGTACGTCTCTTTTGACTATAGCATTAAGCAGCAAATTGAAGAATTCTATTTCTGCGCTGCTCGCATTCTCCTCATTTAATGCGATTGTTCCGTCATGAGCGACCATAACGTGAGTTAAGTCGACGGCATTAAGCGACTTCCCTGCATCATTCTTTTTCTGCAAGTCATTTATCAAGTCGCTTACTCGAATAAAGAGCGCACCGATTGCATTATCATACTGCGTTATGCCACTTTCAGACTCTATAATCTTTTGATTAAGATTCTGATAATCACTTAGCAAGGACTTATATTGCACATTATCCTCTTCAAACTTTTTCAACAAACCCTTAATCAGATTTTTACGTTCATATTCAGGGGTTCCTTTTTTAAAATAAGACCTGCTCTTGCCCTGTTCCTTTCCTTGCTTCTTTTCTTGCTCCTTAATCTGTCGCAGTTCCTCTTTGAGAGAAGTTATGTTGTTGGCTTGTTCTATCCTACAAATCTCAAACTCCAATTCACCTTTGCGAGAAACCATCTTATCATATTTGAGGTTCCAGCTAGATGACTTATACTGATTTAAGACCTCACTTCTCAACGTAGCGAGTTTCCGTATCTCCATAAACAACTGAGTGAGGA
This sequence comes from Bacteroidales bacterium, assembly GCA_004555245.1. Classification (GTDB taxonomy): domain Bacteria; phylum Bacteroidota; class Bacteroidia; order Bacteroidales; family Bacteroidaceae; genus Prevotella. The sequence goes on along the minus strand of SFIS01000045.1, from coordinate 1,962 downwards.
TATCAAAACAATTTGTTTTTTCACCTCGAATGCAGTGAAACAGTTTTTTGCTCTCACACAATTTAATAATGTATTCTTCTGGGTTCTTGACTTCAATACCGTTAACCATAATCTGGGTATTGAGGCCAGCAAAGCTGTTCTTAATATCCTTTATCTTGGACATCAACTCTTGCTCTTCAGAGCCAGAAGAAGTCAGTTCCCCACGTACGTAGCCGACAATAGCCCCCTTCAGTAAATTGAACCTGTTGTCATCTTCAATATATTGAGATTGTTCAAAGGAAAATAGCTCTCCCAGTTTGCGTAACGTTGCAGAAGTCTTTTTCTCCTTGACACTCTTGACCACAAAATATGGCAAGAATTTCTCAATGCATTTCACTTCAAATAGTATTTTGGACTCTGCTATAAAGGAATCCAACAGATCCTGACTTGAAAACCGAAACTTCACGCTATTAACTTTGTAATAAATAGTTTTGCTGTACACGAAGAATGTGCGGAGGTTCTTGACCTGTTTGATACATGACCTATCTAAAATCGAATCATCGATTTCTATTGAGTAATCGCCACCACGGTCTTTAGTGGAGAAAACAAGATAGTTGACCTTGTCGTTGGCACTACTAATGTATCTGCTGAGATTGTTACCAAAATTTCGCTTGCTATAAAAAGCGAAAGGAGAAAGGCTCTCTGTTACAAATGACTCCAGAAGATTCCAGGAGTTGATGCTAATATAGTATTTCATAACTCAGAGGTATAGTCTATTTCAGTTACAAATTCTTTGGTTACATTATCGAGATAAGAAGTACGCTTACCTGAATATGAAATATACAGGTTGCGTGAGGATCTGGTACATGCCACATAGAATGAGTTACGGCTCTTGGCATTTGCATTATTTGCAAACGGAACAAACACGTTGTCAAATTCCGAGCCTTTGGCTGCATAATATGTGAGGATACAGGGAAGGTCATTATTGGAGAAATCCAAAGTGTTAATCGTGTTGAATGGCACGACATTCCCGGTTCTATAGTGTACCTGAGTCTGTACCCCATGCTCATTCAAAAATTTATTTACTTCCATAACATCAGCTTCGGTAGGAACGAGAATGGCCACATCATCCAAATCTTCCATTTGAATCTTGTTAAGGATTCCCTGTAGTTCTGCCTCACGGTTATTGTATTTAGCAATCACAGGCTTAGGATAGTTAGGATAGTCACTGTTACCTCCGTCTTTCCTGTTGTAGGTCATCAAATCTACACCTGTATTCTGGATTTGTTGGACGACCTTTGCGATTGACTTTGGCAGACGGTAATTATAATCCAAGGACAAACGATCATAATCTAAGGCGGTGGCAATGTCTTCGATATTACTACCTTGGCTGTTCATCTGTTGGGCAGAATCTCCAAAGAGCGATAGACTAACGCCTGCTTTGGGAACAATACGCTGCTTGTAATCGGAAATATTAAAGTCCTGTGCTTCATCAACTATCAAGTAATCAATATTATCCTCTGGCTGCTTGAACATTGTTCCACTTGGAATCAGTTCGTATACTTCTGTATTCGTCACATCAAAGTTTTCGTCACAGGGTATCTCGTGGAACCAGCTGGTTCTTCTTCCAAAAGCACGATAGAATCTATCATCAACCCAATCGGCAAAATCGATACCATATGACTTTGAATCCTTGGCGCAACGTTCAAACTTCCTAACTGACATATCATTGACAAGATAAAGGTATTTTCCGTCACTTTTCTTCCAATACACATCACCTGTCATGTCGAAGCCCCGATGTGTCCAAGCCCATTCATAAGCAATACGTTCTTTGTCTAGACCAAGTGCCTCCATGCCGTAAGCAATCATACGCTTGAGCGCAATGGTAAAGATTACAATTGCATACGACCCCTTATCTTTCGCTTGAAGAGCGCGATGGATGGCAAGGTTAGTCTTACCACTACCAGCTGCTCCACGAACAGC
>SFIS01000044.1 GCA_004555245.1 Bacteroidales bacterium | reverse complement strand
TTATGAATTTAACAATGTTTAATACGATAATTGTAGGCCTGAAACCACAGTTGTGAGTTGAAGCTTACATTATAAAAATAATTTTGATCACTTACTTATATAAATATATATATATAATATAACACGCGCACGCACTCGTGAACCCGAAATGAGAAAATGAGAAAATGAGAAAATGAGAAAATGAGATTTTTATTCACGCGTGGGCGTGCATACTTGGGAAAATTGTGATTCCGACAAATTTGCAAATTCCGTTTTTCTGTGCTAAATTTGCAGCCGGAAAGCATGACTTGCACAAAACGGCTGAACTGAACGCCGTCATCGTGCGCAGTGACGGCGGCGGCAAGAGACAGTGATGGCGGCGCACAGCCACAGTGTCATGAGCCAACGGCACGACGAGGTGATGTCATTTGACGCAAACATGATTCCGCAGTGAAAATCTTATTGTAAAACAATCAATCAAAAGTAGGTCTAAAAAATGGCTATCTGTTACAAGAAGTACAAGCTCGAACGTTCTTTCTCGGACGGCAGGCAAGACCCTGCCAACGGCAAATGGTTAGCACAGACTGTCTATATCTGCACTACCATCTCGACGAGATGCCACCAAGGTAGCATACGACTGTACCGTGACAAAGGCTGACTGCAAGGCGGTCATCGAGGCCCTCATCCACGAGATGAACAACCAACTGCTGAACTCCTACTCCGTAAAGCTCGACGGGCTCGGGACTTTCAAAGTTACCATCAAATCAAGGGGGGCTATCGAGGCATCCGAGTTCTCAGCAGCTATAAACATCTACGGCTGGGGCTGTCAAGATCTTGCCTGCCTACGGTGTTGATGCCGTTGGCTTGTCAAAAACAAAGTGTATCATCCGCAAGGTAAGCAAAGACGAGGCTGCAAAGACACGCAAGCCCTGCGGCTACTGTTACGGCTGCGGTTACATCAGGCGAGGCAATGACCTTAACAGGGACAGCACCTATATTGCGAGATAATTTCTCGTTTTCTCGTTTCTCGTTTCTCGTTTTCTCGTTTCTCGTTTTCTTGTTTCTCGTTTTTCTCATTTCTCATTTCTCATTTTCTCATTTTTGTGTTTATCGGAGATTGTCGGGGTAGTCACGTTGTCCTGTCCGTCGTGTCTGTCCTGTCTTATCTCTCCCCAAATTCTGTAGAAGTGTTGTTTGAGCAGGTGTGGTGTATTGATGATATGCCGCAGGTGTTGCAGGTGTCTCTCGTTGTCAGAGCCGCTAATCCAGAGCCTGATGTATCCGTGTTCGGAATATTTCTCTTCGATATGGCGTATGAAGCGTTCGAGATGCTCTTCTACGGATAGCTGCGGGTAGTGGTCGATGCCGTATTCAATGGTACGCCGCATTACGGTGTCGGGCAAGAGCTGGCGGTCGGCTTCCGCCACGATACGTCCGTAGATGGAGCGCGGAGCTTTGGAGGCGGAGGCGCGGTGGTCTTCCACTGCTTCGCGCATGATGCTGATCTGTTCTGGCGTGAACCATCGTGCGAGGCGGCGGTCGGCGGCGAGTATTCTCCCTCCGGTGATATGGTGTATGGCCCGCGGGCCTTCCATGCCGAGGTCGTGGTAGGCGGCGACGACGTATGCCATATCGGGGTCGGCTCCTAACCGCCGCGCGAGTTTCAGTGAGGCTGTGATGACGTCGTTGACGTGGCGGAGGGAGTGGGCGCGGTCGAACTGTGTGTAGCGTGGCAGGATGTTCTGTTCGACGAACTGCATGATCTCTAATGTCACCATGGGCTTTGTCAGTTGAAGAAGTTCCAGTTGAGGCCGAAGCGGAGTGTGCGGCCGTTGAGGGGATGGTGGGGCGTGAGGAAATAGTTGCCTTTGCCGGAGCAGTTGACGTGGCTCATGAGGATATAGAAGCGGCAGCTCTTCAGCTGGAAGTTGGCGTAGAGGTTGCAGAGGGGGTAGTTGCCCACCGTGGTGCGCACCGCCTCGTTCTCCTGCACGACGTACGACTGCAGCTGGGGGCTGTATTCCGGCGCGTCGTATTCCGTGAAGTAGCGCACATCGACGCCGAAGTCTGTCTGCAGCACGCGTGCGATTTTGAAGCGGAGATAGAGGTTGGAGTAGATGTTGAGCTGCGGCAGGGGCAGGACGCTGCTGTCGGATGTCTTCTGCCATGTGACGATATTGTCCCAGTGGAGGATGCCGAGGCTGAGGTTCTGGCAGAGCTGGGCCGTGACGACCTGTATGTCTGACGCCTGGCGGGGGGTGACGGTGAGGGCGGCGGGTGTATGGTCGGTGCCGATGTCGTAGGTGGTGGAGAGGTAGGTGTAGTCGGTGATGTTGTCGGCGGCGATGCGGAGGCGTGTGCCGTAGCGTGGCAGGGTGACGCTGCCTTCGATGTGCGTGCGGGATTCTTTGTTGAAGGTGTCGGTGAGGTCCCACTGGAAGTGTCGCGACCGGTAGCGGCGCATGAAGGCGTATGGAGTTGCGAGATGGAAGGCCGCGGCGGCGTCGATGCGCACGGTGTCGCCGAGCATCGGGATGTTCAGGTCGAGAGAGCCGTCGAGCTTCAGCTGTCCGGCGCCGTCGCCCGCCACATAGACCTCGCCGGTGGCGTCGAAATGCAGCGTGCTGCCCTCGCGTTTGGAGAGCTGTCCGCCGACGGAGACGCTGCTCTCGTTCCATGTGGAGAAGGAGCCGTCGGGTTCGGGCAGGGCGTAGTGTTTCAGCTCGTGAGCGGCGAAGAGCTTGATGCCCGCCTTCGCCCATTTGTTGAAGCCTTCGAGCAGCGAGACGCCGACGTTGTTGCGCAGATAGGTGTGGCGCACGCGGTCGTTGATGGAGTCGGTCTCGAGGCTGTAGTAGTCGTTGAGATAGTAGTCTGCGGGCGAGCGGTAGGCTGTGTATGTGCGGCGGTAGTGGTCGAAGCGTACGGTGTGGAAGAATGACGTGACGGGGACGTACTCGTTTTTCATGAACTCGTCTTCTTCCGCCTTTGCAGCATCGGCGGCGATGCTGTCGCGTGCCTGTTGTTCGGTGAGGGCGATGCGTGCGGAGGCGGTGTCGGCGGGTGCGGGGGTGTGCGGCGGCTCGTCGCCCGCAATCGTTGCGCCGTCGGGTCTGCCTGCGGGTGCGGGGGGAGTGTCGCCGTCTGCCGCGTGACGTCTGCCGTGTCTGCTGCCGTTGTCGCCGTCGCCGTCGAGAGCGGCTTTCTCCTTTGCCTCGCGTTCACGCTTCTCTTTCTCTGCTGCGATGGCGAATTTCTTTGCCTCGCGTTCTTTCTCGGTCATGGGCACCTTGCGGTTGAAGCCGATGCTGTAGCGGTGTGTGAAGAAGATGTGCTGGTTGTCGTGGCGGTTCCAGTTGTCAGAGAGGACGGTGGGAATCTCGTTCTCCATGAAGTTGTCTTCGAACGATTCGGGGTGTGTGATGTATTCGTCGTTAGTGATGCCACCGTTCTCCGCCTCTTTCTGATGGTTGGTGCTGAGGAGAAGGTGTGCCTGGTAGCGGTCGCCGAGATAGCTGCCCCAGAGGGTGTAGTTGAAGTGCGACGTGCTCTGGTTGGCGTAGTAGCCGCGGGCGTAGAGGTAGTCGAACTTGAATCCGAAGCCGAGCTGTCGTGAGGCGTTGACGGCGAAGGTGGCCTTGAGATGGTCTTCGCCGTTGGTGTGGTTGCCGCACTGGTTGAAGTCGAGGTTGGTGATGGGGGAATATGTGTTGGTGAAGAGGAACTGTCCGGGCTCTGTCATTGTCTGGCTGTAGCCGTTGGTAAAGATGAACTCCGAGCCGCGCTTCCTGTCGGTGAAGATGCGGAGCAGGCGCGGCGTGCCGTTGTTGCCGAGGGTGTTGTATTCGCCGTAGATGCCGGAGGCGAAGAGATGGTTCATGCGCAGATAGGACATGGTGTCGGGCACGGCGGGCGTGCGGTCGCCTGACAGCTCATCGACCGTCCATACCGTGATGCCGCGCGGAATCTCCTTGTGTGCCGCAGTGTCGCGTGGTGCTGCCGCGGCTCCCGACGAGAAGCGGTCTCCGTTTTCGGATGTCAGCATGTCGTACTGCGCCGAGGCGCGGTGCGCGGGCAAGAGAAAGGCTATGGCTGATATGATGCAGAGAAATGTTATGCGTAGCATTTTGATTGTTTTTACCGGGCGTCTGACTTTGTCTTATTACTTCTCGCGGAAGAACAGGCGGAGCATCGTCAGGCGTTGTTTTTCCGCATAGGCGAATGGATGGTGCTGTGTGAGTAGAAAAAGAAGAGATGTCTGCTTCTCTTGTCCGTCACTTCCTGAACCGCAGCACACACTCCGCCATCTTGAAGAACATGGCTGTCATGATGACGAGGATGCCTGTCGTGGGCTCGGGCTGAACCCAATACAGGACAGCGCCCACAAGGGCTCCTGCCATGAAGATGATGTTGAGAATCTGGCGTATGAGGAAGAGTTTCCTGTTGACGGCAGGCTCCTGCTCTTCGTCTCTTTTATGTATTTCCATAATTAGTTGTTTTTCAGTTTCTTGTCAATTCTTCTTCAAACAAACCGAAGATGCTGTCCTTGCGGTCGATGGTCTTCTTGCGGAACTTGCCGTTGAGGCGGTAGAGGTTGGTGCCCTTCTTGTTGAGTGCGGCCTCGTCGGTGATCCATTCTTCGGCGGTGTATGTAGCCTCTGTCGGTCTGCCCATGTCATACCGGTATGTGATGCGGCAGAGGCGTATGTTCACACGGTTGTCGCTGCACTGTGCGATGACGGTGTATCTGAAGAGGGTGTAGTCCCGTGCGAAGGTTGAGGAGGAGAACACGAGCTCCTCTTCGCAGTTTGCCACGACTATTCTCTCGGCCTTGTTGACGGCGGCGATGCGGCTTTTGGCTGTCTGTCCCTCAGACTTGACAAACCGTGTCAGCATGTCGAGCGTGCGCAGGTATAGGGTGTCGGCGCAGCATCCGGCGACGGTGATGTCCTTGGTCCATTCAACTTTCCCCTCGACGAGAGGCACCGTGCCCGCCGCATATTTCAGGTCGATTTTCATTTTCGGGGATGATGTGTTGTCTGCCGCGCCGTCAGCCGCCTTCTTTTCTTTTTTCTTTTTTGAAGGAGCGTCGGTCTGCCGCGCACTCTCGGGTATTTCCCATTCAGACTGTGCCACGGCGTTCGCCGTGCATGCAAGCATCAGGCATAAAGTGATAGCGATGGTTTTCATTGTGTCGCAGGCTTGTGTGGATGATAAGGATGATGGTGTAGGACGAGGGGGTGGGGGAGGGCGACTGTCATGCCTTCTCCTTCAGCAGGAAGGCTTTGAAGGTGGCAAAGTCTTTCGGGAGAGGCACGCTGCATTTCGTGCCTTCCATGAAGGCGCGGAGGCGTGCGGGGATGTCGATGTCTGTCGAGAGAATGCCATCGACGGTGTCCTTGAACTTGGCAGGATGTGCCGTCTCGCAGAATACGCCGGTCTCGCCCGGCTGCAGGAGGTCGGCGAGAGCCTGATAGCCGCAAGCGCCGTGAGGGTCGAGGACATAGCCGGTGGCGGCATAGCACCGCTTCATCGTCCCGGCAATCTCCGCATCGCTGTATGTGGCACCGCTGATGTCGGCACAGATGGCGGCGTGGTCTGCCTTGTACAGTTCATATATGCGTGCGAAGTTTGAAGGGTCGCCGACATCCATGGCGTTGGCTATGGTCTGTACGGATGCCTTGGGATGATACTCGCCTGTGCGGAGATAGTTGTAGAAGATGTCGTTGGCGTTGTTGGCTGCAACAAAGCGCTTGACGGGCAGACCCATGCGCTTGCCGAAGAGGGCTGAGCAGATGTTGCCGAAATTGCCTGACGGGACGCACATCACGAGGTTGTCTGCCAGTCCGAGACGTTTCATGCGGGCGTAGGCGTTGAAATAGTAGAATGCCTGCGGCAGGAAGCGTGCTACGTTGATGGAGTTGGCGGAGGTAAGTTTCATGGCTGCATTGAGCTCTGAATCCATGAAGGCTGACTTCACCAATGCCTGACAGTCGTCGAATACGCCGTCGATCTCTATCGCCGTGATGTTCTGTCCCAGGGTGGTGAACTGACATTCCTGAATGGGCGACACCTTGCCTTTAGGATAAAGGACATAGACGTGTATGCCGTCAACGCCGAGGAAGCCGTTGGCAACGGCGGAGCCAGTGTCTCCTGATGTGGCTACGAGGACATTCACCTCGCTGCTGTCGTCCGGACAGCAGCAGCCCGCCTCTCTCTCCTTGCGCAGGAAATACTGCAGCAGACGCGCCATGAAGCGTGCGCCGACATCCTTGAAGGCGAGTGTGGGTCCGTGGAAGAGTTCGAGGGTGTAGATGTTGTCCGTGACTTTGACAACGGGGCAGTCGAACTGAAGCGTATCATAGACGATGTGCTTGAGAGAATCGGCATCAACGTCTTCTCCGAAGAAACAGTCTGCCACGGTGTATGCTATCTCCTGGAACGAGAGGTTCTCTATTGTGTCGAAGAACTCTTGCGGCAGGGGCTTGATGCGCTCGGGCATGTAGAGCCCCTTGTCTTCTGCCAGTCCTTTGATGACGGCTTTCTCAAGTGTTGCTGTAGGGGCTTTATGGTTTGTGGAGTAGTAGTTCATTTTCTTTTTGTGTGTGGTTATGTGGTTTGATTGTTTTTTTGCGATGTGCGGACGGGCGGTCGGATTGTCGGGCAAAACGAATTGTCGGGCAAGACGCACCGGCGTGTTGAGGGTTGTCATCTGATGTCCATGAGAGCCTTTATGAAGCCGTCTTTCTCGAGTATGCCGTAGGCACCGTCACGGCATGCGTCTTCGTCGTATGACGTGACGCTGTCGGGTGTGATGCCCGGGGCGTAGATGAGAAACGGCACGGGCTCTGCCGTGTGGGTGCGGTGGCGGCACGGAGTGGGGTGGTCGGGCAGGACGGCGATGGCTACCGGCTCGTCCATCCGTGTCGTGGCTTCGCAGATGGGGCGCAGGATGCGGCTGTCGAGGTCTTCGATGGTCTGTATCTTCAGCGGCATGTTGCCTTCGTGTCCCGCCTCGTCGCTTGCCTCTACGTGGAGATAAACAAAGTCGCAACCGTTCTGCAGAGCGTCGATGGCAGCCCGGGCCTTGCCTTCGTAGTTGGTGTTGTATAGCCCTGTCGCCCCTTCGACATCGATGCATCTCAGTCCGGCGTATGTGCCGATGCCCCTGATGAGATCGACGGCGGTTATCACCGCACCGTCGTGTATCTCGGGGAATCTCTCCTGAAGGGTCTGCATGTGGGGCTTGTAGCCTCCCGCCCACGGCCAGATGCTGTTGGCGGGGTCTTTCCCTTCGGCAATGCGCTGCTGATTCAGGGGATGATTGGCGAGCAGCTGTTGCGACTTGATGATGAGGTCGTTGATGAGGTCGGCTGTCTGTTGCGGCGACAGTTCTGTGTCTCCCTGTAGCGGGTCGATGTCCTGCTGCGGCTTGACGAGCAGCGGATACCACGGCTGGCCGGGGACGTCATGTGGCGGGGTGCATACGATGTGCTTGTTGCCGCCTCTGATGACGAGCAGGTGGCGGTATTGTATGCCGGTGTAGAAATGCACCCTTCCGCTTCCGTACCGCCCGGCTATCTCGTTGTCGGAGGCAAGGTTGCGCTCGAGATATTTCATGAGCACGTCAGCCTCTTCTGTCTCTATGTGTCCGCACGAGTGGTTCTTTATCTTCCCGTCGGCGATGCAGATGATGTTGCATCTTATCGCCATGTCGCCGGGCTGCAGCTCTACGCCGATAGATGCGGCTTCGAGGGGTCCGCGCCCTTCGTACACCTCGTTCTGGTCATATCCGAGAATGGCGGAGTTTGCCACCTCTGAGCCGGGATGGAAGCCCGGCTGCACGGTCTTCAGCATACCGGTGCGTCCTTTGCGGGCAAGCATGTCCATATACGGTGTCCTGGCAGCCTGCAGCAGGGTTTTGCCTCCCAGCTCCTCGTTGTGCCAGTCTGCCATGCCGTCGCCTAATATTATTATGTGTTTCATAACTTGTGCGTCGTGTGTGTGTTGTGTGTGTGTGGTCTGTGTGTGCTGTGTTTGTTGTCAGATGTTGGCTATGGACATGATGTTTGCGAACACTCCGGCAGCTGTCACCGACGCTCCCGCTCCATATCCCTGTATGAGCATGGGGTATTCTCTGTAGCGTTCTGTAGTCAGCATGACGATGTTGTTGGAACCTTCGAGGTCGTAGAAGGGATGGTGCATATCCACGGCCTGGAGCGACACGCAGGTCTTTCCTCCGTCAAGACATGCCACGAAGCGCCAGTGCTTGTTCTCCTTCTCCAAAGTCTGTCTGCGTTTCTCGAAATCCTCGTCGAGTTCCGGCAGGCGTCGCCAGAAAGTCTCCACGTCGCCCTCGAAATATTCATCGGGCACGAAGAGATGCTTCTCGACATCTTCCGGCTCGACGTGATAGCCAGCCTCGCGTGCGAGAATGACGAGCTTGCGTATGACATCCATGCCGGAGAGGTCGATGCGCGGGTCGGGTTCGGCATACCCCTGCTCTCTCGCACGGCGGACGGTCTCGGAGAAGGGCACGTCGGCAGAGAGTTCGTTGAATATGAAGTTCAGCGTGCCGGAGAGCACGGCTTCTATTTTCAGGATGCGGTCGCCGGAATGTACGAGGTCGTTGATGGTGCCGATGATAGGCAGGCCGGCGCCGACGTTTGTCTCGAAACGGAACTTCACGCCGTGTGTGAGGGCGATGTTCTTCAGCCTGATGTAATTCTCGTAGTCTGAAGATGCCGCTATCTTGTTGCAGGCGACGACAGACACGTTGTGCTCGAGAAGCGGCTCGTAGAGGCCGGCAACCTCCTGCGATGCGGTGCAATCTACAAAGACGCTGTTGAAGATGTTCATCTTCAGTATGCCTTCGAGAAGTTTTCGGGAGTTGCTCGGCTCAGATGCGGCGAGTTCTGACTTGTAGTTGTAGAGGTCGATGCCGTCTCTTGAGAAGATGGCTTTTGACGACGAGGCGATGCCTACGACGTTCAGGTTGAGGCGGTTCTCTTTCTTCAGCACCTCCTGCTGGTCGCGTATCTGCTCTATTAGCTTGCCTCCGACGGTACCGATGCCGCAGATGAAGATGTTGAGCACCTTGTATTCAGAGAGGAAGAACGAATCGTGTATGACGTTGAGCGACTTGCGGAGATAGTCCTGCTGCACGACGAACGAGATGTTTGTCTCTGAGGCTCCCTGTGCGCATGCAATGATGGATATGCCGGAACGTCCGAGAGCGCCGAAGAGTTTTCCGGCGATGCCGGGCGTGTGCTTCATGTTCTCGCCCACGATGGCTATTGTCGCCAGTCCGGATTCGGCAGACATGGGATACATGGCGCCTGTCTCTATCTCTTTACGGAACTCGTTGTTGAGCACCTCGATGGCAGCTCCGGCATCGTCGTCTTTCACGCCGATGGACGTAGAGTTCTCTGACGAAGCCTGAGAGACGAGGAACACGGAGATGCCGTTGTCGGCAAGGGCGGTGAAGATGCGGCGGTTGACACCGATGACACCCACCATCGAGAGGCCCGTCACAGTGATGAGCGTGGTGCCCTTGATGCTTGAGATGCCCTTTATCGGTTTGTTGTCGTCGTCGATCTTCTCTTTTATCAGTGTGCCGGGATGTTCCGGGTTGAAGGTGTTCTTTACCTTTATCGGTATGTTCTTGATACACACGGGATATATCGTAGGCGGATAAATCACTTTCGCACCGAAGTTGCAGAGCTCCATCGCCTCGATGTATGAGAGCTGGTTGATGGTGTAGGCAGCGGGGATGACTTTCGGGTCTGCCGTCATGAAGCCGTCAACGTCTGTCCAAATCTCAAGGACATCGGCGTTGAGCGCGGCTGCGATGATAGCTGCGGTGTAGTCGGAACCGCCGCGTCCGAGGTTGGTGGTCTCGTTGTTATGTTCGTCTTTGGAAATGAAACCGGGTACGAGCGATATGCGCGGAAGGTCGGCGAAGGTCTTGCGCACGAGACGGTTGGTAAGCTCGGCGTCAAGCTGATGCTTCCCGTTCTTGTATTCCGTCTTGATGAAATTGCGCGAATCAAACCATTTCGCCCCGTCGATGAGTGTCGCAACAATCTGCGACGAGAGACGCTCTCCGTAGCTCACTATGACATCCTGGGTCTTTGCCGAAAGGTCGTGGATGAGGAAGACGCCGAAATAGATAGAGCGCAACTGTTCAAAGAGAGAATCGACGGTGTTGAACAATGTCTCGCGCTTACGGGCGTCTGTGATGATGGTGTCTATCATCTTGTGGTGTCTGTCCACCATGTTGTCAAATTCCTGCCGCCATTCGTCTTTACCTTCAACGGCAAGTCGGGAGGTCTGGATAAGTTTGTCGGTAATGCCTCCCAACGCACTGACGACAACGACAAGATTCTGCTCTTGAGCTTCCTTCAATACAATCTCCTTAAGACTCAAGATGCTCTCAACGGAACCGACGCTTGTTCCACCGAATTTCAAAACTTTCATAATGCTTTATTGTACGGTATGGTTTTTTGTGCCGCATGGCATCCCTGATACGTAGAGGGCAGAGCGGCATGGTCAAACTTCCTGAGATGACAGACTTACCCGCTTCCCCGGTTTCCTCTCCCCAATACGACAAGGGTGGAGACTACGCAGTGAAGACCCGGTGTTTTGCCAGTCTCAATATAACACTGTATATATGCAGACACATTGGCCTCTGCAGACCTGTCTGTGATTTCCGCCTGCAAATTTACAAATAATTTTTGACTGACAGTCTTGTTTTTGCAAATATTTATGTAATTTTGCACATAAATCATACAATAATGCAAAAAACGTACATCAATGATAAAAGAGTTGCAAGTCAGAGTGTCTCCAAAAACGGCATCCGTATATGACGAGTTGCTGCGTTATCTGGACAGCGAGCATGGTATAGTGCCGGGGAGGGTGAGGCATATCCGCACCCTGAAGCGTTCTGTTGATGCGCGGCGGCGTCAGGTTATGGTATGTCTGACACTGCGCGTATATATCGACGAGATGCCCGACGACGAGGTCTTCACACCTGTTGTCTATCCGGACGTCTCCGGCGCGCCGCAGGTTGTCGTTGTCGGAGCGGGGCCGGCAGGACTGTTTGCCGCACTGCGCTTGGTGGAGCTCGGCCTGCGCCCCGTTGTCCTCGAGCGCGGAAAGGATGTCCATGAGCGGAAGAAAGACCTCGCACTCATCAAACGTCAGCAGACTGTGGACCCCGAATCCAACTACTGCTTCGGAGAGGGCGGGGCAGGCGCCTACTCGGACGGCAAGCTCTATACGCGATCCAAGAAACGCGGCTCGGTAGAGAAGATTCTGCGCGTGTTCTGTCAGCACGGAGCCCCGCTCTCCATCCTCACCGACGCCCATCCGCATATCGGCACTGACAGGCTGCCCTCTGTCATAGAGGCGATGCGCGACACCATACGACGGTGTGGCGGAGAGGTGCATTTCAACACACGGATGACACAGCTCCTCCTTTCGGGGGAGAAAGTGCTGGGATGTGTGGCGGCAGGCAGGGAGTGGAGAGGTCCTGTAATCCTTGCAACAGGACACAGTGCCAGGGATGTCTATCGATACCTGTGCGACGAAAATATACGCATCGAGGCCAAGGACATAGCGATAGGAGTGCGTCTCGAGCATCCCTCGCGCCTCATTGACAGCATACAATACCACTCGCGCAACGGCAGGGGTGACTATCTCCCAGCTGCGGAATACAGTTTTGTCAACCAGGTGGAAGGCCGCGGCGTCTATTCTTTCTGTATGTGTCCCGGCGGAGTGGTCATCCCTGCTGCCACTGGCGACGGGCAGATTGTTGTCAACGGTATGTCGCCCAGCAGCCGGGGCGGCAGATGGTCAAACAGCGGCATGGTGGTGGAGACACATGTCGAAGACGCGTATGCCGAACTCCGGCACGAAGGATGTTCCGCCACAGACCCGCTCGTCATGCTACGCTATCAGGAACATCTCGAGAGGATGTGCTGGCTGCAGGGCAACAGACAACAGACTGCTCCGGCGCAGCGTATGGCGGATTTCGTCAACGGACGTCTCAGTGCCGACCTGCCGCAGACGTCCTACGTACCCGGACTGATAGCGTCTCCGCTTCATTTCTGGATGCCGAAGGCGATTTCAAAACGTCTGCAGGAGGGATTCCGCCTCTTCGGGAAACGATCGCACGGCTTCCTTACAAACGAAGCCTGCGTCATAGCGATAGAGACAAGGACCTCTGCGCCGGTCCGCATACTTAGAGACGCTGTCACGCTCCAGCACATAGAAATATCCGGGCTCTTCCCTTGCGGCGAGGGGGCAGGATATGCCGGAGGCATCGTGTCGGCTGGTGTTGACGGCGAGAGATGTGCCGAGATGGCGAAAGAATATCTTTCTGTCGGGAAGGATGACTGATGCTCAATATAAAAAAATCGCAAATATCCGTCACATGGATATTTGCGATTTTGCTTCTGTGTGACCCCGATGGGATTCAAACCCATGACCTTCAGAACCGGAATCTGACGCTCTATTCAGCTAAGCTACAGGGCCAGAGAAAATTCAGAGGTTGCAACCACAATGGCCTTAAGAGCCAACTGCATCCCCAAAATCGAGTGCAAAATTACAAAAAAAAAACTAAAGAGAACCATCATTAACCTCTATATAGTAAACATTAAGATTTTTTAAGGTGCAAAAAACGTGCCTTCATGACTTAAAGATAATACATAAAAATTTCGCATAATACATTATACATGAAAACGATACGTGAGATTTTCCGTATAGGATACGGTCCCTCAAGCAGTCATACCATGGGGCCGCGGAAAGCTGCTGAGATATTTGTCGGGCGTACGCAAGAAGCCGCATCTTATGTCGTGACGCTCTACGGCAGCCTCGCTGCCACTGGGAAAGGACACATGACAGATGTCGCCATACTTGATGTTCTGAAGAACGCCACCATCCGATGGGAGCCGGACGTTTTCCTTCCTTACCATCCCAACGGTATGAAGTTCGAAGCTCTCGATACAGATGGCAAGGTCATCGACAGCTGGACGGTTTACAGTGTCGGAGGCGGGGCTTTGGAAGAAGAAGGGAAGCAAGGCGACGAACTGCCGGAGATATATCATCTGAACACAATGACAGAGATTCTGAGATACTGCGAAGAATCGGGCAAAAGCTTTTGGGAGTATGTAGAAGAATGTGAGGGAAAAGAGATCTGGGACTATCTGCGCGATGTGTGGCAGGTGATGTGCGAAGCCGTAGAGCGGGGCATTGATGCTGAGGGCGTGCTGCCCGGACCGCTACATCTCGCACGTAAGGCAGCCTCGTACTACGTCAAGGCTACCGGCTATCGCGACAACGTCCGCACACGTGCCCTCGTCTTCGCCTACGCACTGGCAGTAAGCGAAGAGAATGCTGCTGGCGGACGCATCGTGACGGCTCCGACATGTGGGTCGTGCGGAGTGCTGCCCAGTGTGCTATATCATGTAGGCAAGAGCAAGAACTTCAGTGAGCCGCGCATCCTCAGGGCTCTCGCCACTGCCGGACTGTTTGGCAACGTGGTGAAACACAACGCCTCCATCAGCGGTGCCGAAGTGGGATGCCAGGGAGAGGTCGGCGTGGCGTGTGCCATGGCTGCCGCAGCCGCGACACAGCTCTTCGGCGGTACACCGTCGCAAATCGAATATGCGGCGGAGATGGGACTTGAACATCACCTCGGCATGACCTGCGACCCTGTCTGCGGACTTGTGCAGATACCATGCATCGAACGTAATGCCTACGCCGCCGCCCGCGCCCTCGACACCAATGTCTATGCCTCCTTCTCTGACGGTCTCCACCGTGTCTCGTTCGACAAGGTTGTTGAAGTCATGAAAGAGACAGGCCACGATCTACCTTCTCTTTACAAGGAGACAGCCCAAGGCGGACTGGCAAAAGAATACCGCACGAAAGTGTGACGGCTGCCTATGTGCTCTGCAGGACATAACCACATAAACAAAGCCCACTCGGTGATTGATACCAGGTGGGCGAACCATTTTCCAATTACACGTTCTATCTTACATTTCTCCTCGTCACCGAATGTCTCCGACAAGCTTTCAGGTGATGAGTTTTTTTTGTCTGTGCGGACAACGTTGTTCGATACATTGTTTGCTCGTTTGTCACAAGTGTCGTTTGTCTGATATGTCAACTCGACAACCTGTCCACCAACAGATTGTGCTTTATCGTCTCCGTGTTGGCGCGTGAGACGGGAATCTGTTTCTCAATGCCGAAGAGTTGCAGCTGGTAGCCTTGGTTGCGTGTGCTCATTGCCACCACGAAATTGATGTTGACGAGGAAAGCCCTGTGACATTGCACGATAGAGGCAGTGTCTTCGAGCGAGGCGCGTATCTGTTTCAGCGTGATGCGCAGTGTGGTGTGCCTCGTCTTGTTGTCGGCGATATAGCAGATGTCCGCATAGTTCGCCATCGATTCGACGTAGATGATGTTTGCAGGATTAATAGTGAGAGAGGCATTGATGCCCTGCCCTTCTATCGTCACAAGGTTTTGGCTGTTATCCTCGTCTTTGCTGTCACACGCCTTTTCGTTTTCTTCATCCGACAGTTTCTGTTGCCGTTGTTCGAGAAGCATGTTTATGGCTCTCACCTCGTTCAGTTCGTTCTTCAGTTTCTTTGTGCGATATTCAAAAGTATGGAACAGGAAGACGAACAGCGATATAATGGCTACATAGAGACACATGGTCAGCCATGGCCATAGTGTCAGCGTGCCGTCGTTGTCGTGCCAGTATATGAAAAGGTCGCCTTCATGAAACCATCCGTTGTAGCAAAGCAGTGCAGCTCCGAGAGAGAGGGTGATGAGTGTGATTTCCGTCGCCGTTATCTTCAAGAATGTATATGGCGATGCCTCGGAGACACACCTTATATTATATATATATGCAGCGGCGAGAGACGAGAGGAAAATCACGACAGCCGCCAAGAGAGATTCTCCAAGGATGAAGGCGATACGCCCTTCCTGCATCCTGTCTATCCCGAAAGGCTGGACGAGAGCAAGAAACAGCAGGACGAAAAGGCTTGACTTCAATGTGTTGTTCAGAATCTGGTTGATCATAATGTTTTGCATTAGTTGACGAGTATTGTTTTTCTACGACGTATTATTTCCGCCTGCAAAATTAAACAAAAACAGCGAGATACGGAGAATTTCTTCCGTCAATTCGTACCAAACCACCTGCATTTCGTCACATTTCGTGCAGAAAGTCCCAAACCGGACGTACATCTGTCCCTTCTGTTGTACGCATTGTTTTTTCGAGCTACCTTTGCACCAGTTCTAACATTCAAACCAACTTGACAATGAAAACAACAGCAACAATTCTTTTTGCCTTTTTGGCAACGACAGTCTCCGCACAGACGAATGGCGACAAAGTGTCAGCAAGAGATTCCGTCTTCAGGAGCGTGATGCTCGACGAAGTGAAAGTCACAGCCCCGCCAAAAACAAGGATGAAGGGCAACAGCATGGTGACCCGTGTTGTCGGCACCGACATCTCCACGGCGGGCAATGCCGAGGATGTACTCGCACGCATACCCGGCATGATGAAGCTGAAGGGCGAGCTGCAGGTCATCGGCAAAGGCGCACCTGTATATTATATCAATGGCAGGAAGGTGTGCGACCTTTCCGAGTTGCAGTCTCTCTCAAGTCATGACATAAAGAATGTCGAGGTGATAGCAAACCCCGGGGCGCAATACGACGCCCAGGCCAATGCGGTGGTGAGGATAAACACCGTCAGGCGTCGCGGCGAAGGTTTCGGAATGTCTGTCGATGCCAACGGCGATGTCGCGCCGTCGTGCGGCAACGAACGCTTCAACTCCACACTCAACATGAACTACCGCCTGAAAGACACTGACTTTTTCGGTGGCGTCACTTTTGATGCGCAGCATCTCAACCACTACGACACAGAATCGTCGCAGACGACATTCGGCAGCAACGGCGCATCTTTCTCACATGGCGGCACGACGCATCTCGGACAGCGTTACAACACGTTGCGCTACAACATCGGAATGAACACAATGTTCGGCGCAGAACATTCCGCCGGCTTCAGGATAGAACGTACCGACAACCTGAAGGGCCTGACAAACTTCCTGATGTCTGAGGATGTGTATCATAATGCAGAGCTTGACTATCATCTCGTGTCAGAGACCGACACTGATGCCGACGGACTGAACTCATGGCTTCTCAATGCCTACTATAACGGCAAGGTCTGTGGATGGGGCATAGATTTCAACATCGACTTCTATACCACCGACCAGACCAGCAGGGCTAACACCGTGGAGACAGACAAAGTCGGCACCGCCTATATCTGCTCTGAGAGCCAAGCAGACAGCAGGATGCTTGCCATGAAACTTGTCGCCTCGCGACAGATATGGCGCGGCAATCTGCAGTTCGGTGTGGAGACGGCATTCGCCAGACGGGATAACGTATATCAGATCAGCGAGGTGGGCATTGCCGACGACAAGTCGGATGTCGTAGAGGACACCTATGCACTTTTTGCCGAATACGGCGCAATGATTCCGCGCGTGGGCATGCTAAGTGCCGGACTGCGTTACGAGCATGTTGATTTCACGTACACCAACCATTTCCTGCCATCGGAGAATCTCTTGCGCCGTCACGACAATCTCTTCCCTTTCCTCAGTTTCGGCACGAGGGTAGGGAAAATCGACGCACAGTTGTCGTACAGCCTGAAGACACGCCGTCCCAACTACTATCTCCTCCGCTCAAACATAGAATACAACAATCGCTACACTCTCTCAACCGGCGACCCGAAACTCGAGAACGAGATGCACCACGACATCAGTCTCAATCTGCGATACAACAGTGTCGGCGTGTCGTTGCAGTATATGTGTATGATGAACGGCATCTACGACTGGACATATCCCTACGACGATGAGGGGCGTGTTCTGCTGAAGTGGGTGAACTTTACGGAGCCTATCCATCGCATCGGCGCTTTCTTCAACGCCTCGCCCACATTCGGCGTCTGGTCGCCAAACTATACTATTGGCATACAGAAGCAATGGCTGGAGTTCTCTCTCCCTGATCCGCGAGAGGCTGAAGGCACACGCCTTGTCTGCTACAACAAGCCGCTATTCATCTTCAACGCCAACAATGCCTTCCATCTGCCAGAATCGGAAGGCGGATGGCAGTTTGAAGTCAACTCCGAACTACTCTCCGGCGGACACTACGGCAATGCGGAGTTGCGCAACTGGTACTGGAATCTGTCCTGCTCCGTACAGAAATATTTCCTGAAAGACAAGGCTCTCTCTGTCCGTCTCGCAATGAACGACATCTTCCACGCGGCATACAACAATGTGCGTCTCGACCTCGGCAACTATCTCCTCACCCAGAGCCATGTCCTCGGACAGGGACGCGGTGTCTATGATCTCCAGCGTGTCAGCCTCACGTTGCGCTACAACCTGAATCTTGCCAAGTGCAAATATAAGGGCACGGGAGCCGGCAAGGACGTGAGAGAGCGTATGTGACGGCGGCAGCCTACACCTCCGCCATTTGCCCTGCGTCGCTTTTCGCGGCACTTTTCTCTCTTCCGTCCGCCGCCCAGCGTCGCTTTCCGCGGCATTTTTCTATGCTGCCATGCAAGACAAGAGAGCGGGAGACAGCCCCGGATGGCTTGTCTCCCGCTCTCTTTGCGTTTGTCCTGTCGTTATGTCAGAGATTACGTGTAGTACTCCTTCTTCCCTGCGGCGAGGGTGTTTTTCATAAGCGAGCAGATGGTCATCGGCCCTACGCCTCCCGGCACGGGCGTGATGAACGAGCATTTCTCAGCCACGTTCTCGAAATCCACGTCGCCTGTGAGGCGGAAGCCGCTCTTGCGTGTGCTGTCCGGCACTCTTGTCGTGCCCACGTCAATCACCACCGCTCCGTCTTTCACCATCTCTGCTGTGACGAATTTCGGACTACCTATGGCAGCGATGATGATGTCCGCCTCCCGGCATTTCTTCACGAGGTCAGTGGAATGGCTGTGGCACACCGTGACGGTGGCGTCGCCGAAGTTCTTCTGCATCATCAGCTGTGCCATCGGTTTGCCCACGATGTTCGACCGTCCGAGAATGACACAGTTCTTTCCCGATGTCTCTATGCCGTAGCGCTGCAGTAGCGTGATGATGCCGAGCGGTGTGGCGGAGATGAAGCAGGGCAGGCCTATCGCCATGCGTCCGACATTGATGGGGTGGAAGCCGTCAACGTCTTTCTTCCAGCTGATTTTCTCTATAACGTTCTGCTCGTTGATGTGACGCGGCAGAGGCAGCTGCACGATGAAGCCGTCAACGTCGTCGTCGTTGTTCAGCTCGTCGATGCGATTTAGCAGTTCTGCCTCTGTCACATCGTCTTCATATCTTATGAGAGAAGACGTGAATCCGCACGCTTCGCATGCAAGCACCTTGTTCTTAACGTATGTCTCCGAACCGCCGTCGTGTCCGACAAGTATGGCAGCGAGGTGTGGCGGACGTTTGCCTTCGCCCACAATTCTCTTCACCTCTTCGGCTATCTCTGCCTTGATGGCAGCCGCCGTCGCTTTTCCGTCTATAAGTTGCATAATTAGTATAAATGTGAAAATTATCTCTTCATGGCGCGCATGGCATTAGCCATCTGCATCATCTTGGACGACCCCATGCCTGTCACCATCTTCATCATCTTTCGTGTCTGGTCAAACTGTTTTATGAGTTTGTTCACCTCCTGTATGTTTGTTCCTGAGCCTTTGGCTATGCGCATACGTCTCGACTGGTTGATGATGTCGGGGTTCTGCCTCTCTTTCGGTGTCATCGAGCCTATGATGGCCTCAATGTTCTTGAAGGGGTCGTCAGGGATGTCGATGTCTTTGATGGCCTTGCCGACACCCGGAATCATGGCGGCGAGGTCTTTCACGTTGCCCATCTTCTTCACCTGCTGTATCTGTCCGAGGAAATCGTTGAAGTCGAACTTGTTCTTCTTGATTTTCTTCTCCAAGCGTCGCGCTTCTTCTTCGTCAAACTGCTGCTGGGCGCGTTCTACGAGCGAGACGACATCGCCCATTCCGAGAATGCGGTCAGCCATACGTTCCGGGTGGAAGACATCTATCGCCTCCATCTTCTCTCCCGTGCCGATGAATTTTATGGGTTTGTCAACCACCGTTCTGACCGACAATGCCGCACCGCCTCTTGTGTCGCCGTCGAGCTTGGTGAGTATGACGCCGTCAATCTCAAGACATTCGTTGAAATGCTTTGCCGTCGCCACAGCCTCCTGTCCAATCATCGCGTCGATGACGAGCAGTGTCTCCTGCGGTTTGACGGCATCCTTGATGTCTTTTATCTGCGACATCAGCTCTTCGTCGATTGACTGCCGTCCGGCGGTATCAACAATCACCGTGTCGCATCCCGTAGCTTTCGCGTGCTCAATGGCATTCTTTGCGACAGCTACCGGGTCTTTCGCACCTTCTTCGATATATACGGGCACCTCCACCTGTTCGGCGAGCACCCTCAGCTGCTCCATGGCAGCGGGACGGAAGGTGTCGCAGGCTGCGAGCAGAGGTTTGCGGTGCATGCGTTTCTTCAGCATCAGCGCAAGTTTACCCGACATCGTAGTCTTTCCGGCACCGTTCAGACCTGCCATGAGAATGATGGCGGGATGTCCCGGCGTAGAGGAGAGAGACATTTCAGTCGCTTTGCCTCCCATGAGAGCCGCCAGCTCGTCGTGCATCACTTTCACCATCAGCTCGCCCGGCTTGATGGCTGTAAGCACATTCATTCCGAGAGCCTTCTGTTTCACAGTGTCGGTAAAGGTCTTTGCTACCTTATAGTTCACGTCGGCGTCAAGGAGTGCGCGCCTGACATCTTTCAATGTTTCTGCAACATTGATTTCCGTAATCTTTCCTTCACCTTTGAGTATCTTGAACGACCGTTCAAGTCTTTCGTTGAGATTTTCAAACATATTTATTGTTATTTAGTTGACAAGTTGACGAATCAATTTTCGTGCAAAGTTAAGAAGATTTTTACGTTCTGGCAAATATCTTTCACTCTCTGCACATCAAAACACATTGGTTTAAGAAAATTTAATATGTGATGTTTTGTTGTTCTCCTGTCCGTCCGGCTGTTATATACATCATGCGACGCAAGAGTCACAACCATGCTCCCTTTGCAGCTGCACGTAATTGCCTCTACACTCCCTGATATGCCAAAATGTACACACTAAATCATGAATTTTATAACATATCTGCCTGTAATATGAGATTTTGAACATTTTGTGATTAAAAATGAATAGCGCTTTTCAGCTGAAATGCAGTAACTTTGCACCTTGAATTGAATACACGTATAACAAAATAGAATAAATGAAGAGAACAATTGTAGTATTTTGCATGACAGCCTTCCTGTCTCCTGTCATGGCACAAGAGGTGATGACACTCAGCGATTGCCTGAAGATTGGTATCGAGAACAACCTGTCGCTGAAAGTCTCCCGCAACAATATTCTGAAAGGACAGCACAGCATCAGCGAGAATCGCGCCCGCCTTCTGCCTCAGATCAATGCAGTGGCAAGTTTCAACGACAATTTCGAACCTCCCGTCTCCGTCACCGACGGCTCTGCCTATGGCACGAAGTACAATGTGACGAACACCCTTCAGTATAACGCCGCCGGAGGGCTCCAGCTACAGATGCCGCTCTACAGCCAGACGGCTCTGACGGCGTTGGAGATTTCCAAGACACTCGACGCGATAAACCGCCTCTCGTACGAGAAGGCACGCGAAGACCTCATCATGCAGATCAGCAAGATTTATTATCTCGCACAGAACACGGCAGAACAGATACGTCTCACGACAGAGAACATCAGACGTCTCGAAGAACTGAGAGACATCACCGTCGCTTTCTTCGAGAACGGCATGGCGATGGAAGTGGATGTGAAGCGTGTGAACATCAACCTCGAGAACCTCACCGTGCAGCGAGACAATGCCGAGGCGATACTCACACAGCAGCACAACATGCTGAAATACATCATCGACTATGATGCCGATGCAAAGATTGAGCTTGTCAAGGTGGATGTCAACGACATCAAGCCGGTTGAACTCACCGGGCTTAACGCTTCCGTCTCTGAGCTGCAGATTCTCGCAAAGCAGAAATCTCTCGCAGAGCAGCAGCGGAAACTTGCCGCACAGGGCTATCTGCCAACACTCGCACTGACGGGAAACATCATGTTCACGGCATTCACCGACAGTTTCAAGAACTGGTTCCATAGCGGACCGTCAAACACATGGTATCGTTCAAACGGTCTCGGACTTTCGCTCAGAGTGCCCGTCTTCGACGGCTTTGAGAAACGTTCGAAGATTCGCAAGGCACAGGTGGATATCGAGAACGCCGTCATCTCTTACGACAATACGTTCAAGAACATGCAGACACAATATCTCAATGCCACCAACGAACTGCTCAACAGCGAGCGCAACTACAAACGCCAGAAAGACAACTACGCCCTTGCGGAAGATGTATATAACGTCACATCCGACCAGTATCGCGAGGGTGTCGCTTCGATGACTGATGTGTTGCAGGACGAGATGCGCGTCAGCGAGGCGCAGAACAACTACCTCACCGCACACTACAACTATCAGGTGGCAAATCTCAGTCTGCTGAAACTCACCTGCAACCTCAACTCTCTTATCAACGAATAACCACCACTCACCACAACCATACGACAACGAAACAAAACCATAACAATCATGACAACAGACAACAACAATACACAGAGCCAGAACATCGAGAACTCCACTCACGAAGAGACAGTGAAGAAACTCAAGAAACAGCGCGGCAGACAGCTCATCGCCAGCCTTATGGGCATCGCCATCCTCGTTTGGGGCATAGTTGAGATAGTTTGCGTCTTTCTCGACTATCATACCACTGAAACCAGCAACGACGCACAGATAGAGCAGTATATCTCGCCCGTCAACATACGTGCAACGGGATATATCTCCAAGATATGTTTCCGCGAGCACCAGCATGTCAAGAAAGGAGACACTCTCCTTGTGCTCGACGACCGCGAATACCGCATCAGGGTGATGGAAGCCGAAGCGGCGCTGAAGGATGCGAAGGCGGGCTCGAACGTCATCGACGCCACTTTGCAGACGACACAGACATCTGCATCTGTCTATGCCTCGTCGATTGCCGAGGTGGAGGTGCGTCTCGCAAAACTGGAGAAAGACCGCCAGCGCTACAAGAACCTCGTGGCGAAGAACGCCGCAACACCTATACAGCTCGAACAGATAGAGACCGAATATGACGCACTGAAGAAAAAGCTCGATGCCGTGAAACAGCAGCAGAAAGCAGCCTTCTCCGGCGTCAACGAGGTGACGACACGCAAGCAGAACAGCGCGGCTGCCATCGAGCGTGCAACGGCAGCACTCGAGATGGCGAAGCTCAACCTCTCATACACCGTTGTCGTGGCACCATGCGACGGAACTCTCGGACGCCGCGCCCTCGAAGAGGGACAGATGGTGAATGCAGGACAGACCATCACATACATCATACCTGACACACAGAAATGGGTCATTGCCAACTACAAGGAGACACAGGTGGAGAACCTCTTTGTAGGACAGACGGTGCGCATGACAGTGGATGCCATCTCAGGGAGGGAGTTCACGGGCAAAGTGACGGCCATCTCAGGAGCGACAGGGTCGAAGTATTCTCTCGTGCCGACAGACAACTCGGCAGGCAACTTCGTGAAGATACAGCAGCGCATTCCGGTGCGCATAGATTTCACCGACCTCTCTCCGGAAGAGAACCGGCAGCTCGCTGCAGGCATGATGGTCATTGTCAAGGCTGAAAGAAAGTGATTCAATTTTCGCTGTAATTAAAGACCAGCCTGTAAGGCTGTACAAAGCGAAGCGCTCGTAACCCGGGACATAGTCCCGGGGGTAGGTGTATGGGGAGAACTGTCTGTAAGACAGTACCTTGCTATATGCGTAGTCTGATACGAGGTACTGCCTTTCAGGCAGCTGTTCAGCATCAATATACCGAGGGCTTTGCCCTCGGTTACGAGCGCTTCGCTTAGTATAGCCTTACAGGCTATCCCCCGTCACGTGACAGTGTTCTTCTCCTTCGGGTCAGATCGCAAGCGAATCCGACCGCTTCGCTTGGTAAAGCCATTACCTCTGCGGTATGTGGAAACAAAGGACAAGTATCCCGGCTGATAGTAACATATTCTTTATTGTTTTCAATTATCAACCTCTTGACAGTCATCTTTTTGATAATATGTGAAACTTGATTAAATAAATACATTCAATGTCTTCAGAAACAAAGAACTATCCATTCTACGACTGGGTGCCCAAACCCCTCGGCATCATCTTCCTGCTCATCCTCTTCATCCCCATCCTCACCATAGGCGGTGTCTATTCAGCCAACAGCGGAGAGATGACGAGCGGGCTGGGCATACAGTCAGAACACATACAGTTTGTAGGCTTCGTCACGTCGATAGGCATGGCGGCGTTCTCGCCCTTCTTCTACGATCTCGTGTGCCTCCGCCGCGAGAAGATGATGTGCATCGTCGGCTTCTCCGTCATGTATGTGCTCAGCTATGTCTGTGCCAAGACCGACAGCATCTTCATCCTTGCGCTGTGCAGCCTCGTCATGGGCTTCCTGCGCAATGTGCTGATGATGTGCAATCTCTTCACGCTCATCAAATACGCCTTTGGCGTCGAGGCGACACAGAACATCACGCCCGGCAACGAACCCAAGACAGAAGAAGGGTGGGACAAACTCGACAAGGAGAAGACGACGAGCATGCCGACCATCTATCTCTTCTTCATGATTCTTGGACAGATAGGCACATGGCTCACGGCATGGCTCGCATACGAATACGAGTGGCAGTATGTCTATTATTTCATGATGGGCACGATGCTCATCTCCATTCTCATCATCTTTGCCACGATGCCTTTCCACACCTATCCCACACGCCATTTCCCCATCACGTTCTCAAAGTTCGGCAATGTCGTGATTTTCAGCATCATGATGTGTTCTTTCATATATGTCATGGTCTATGGAAAGACATTCGACTGGTTCGACAACCGTTCGATATGTGTCGCCACAGCCCTCGCAGTCGTCTTCGGCGCTCTCTTTATCTATATGGAGGCGTCGCGCCGTTCGCCCTATTTTCTGCTTGATGTATTCAGGCTGCGCTCCGTGCAGTATGGCGTGGCGCTCTTTCTCGGACTTATGATACTCAATTCCAGCGCGATGTTCGTCAATGTCTTCACCAATGTAGGCATGGACATCAGCAACTGGCAGAGTGCCGTGCTCGGCAACTGGGTGCTGGTGGGCTATTTCCTCGGATGCGTCATGGCTATCATCTGTTCCGTCACCGGCTTCCATCTGAAATATCTCTTCTCGCTCGGTTTCGTCCTCATCGGTCTCGCCTCTTTATTCATGTATTTCGAGGTACAGAACGACGGTATGTACGAACGCATGAAATGGCCCGTCATCATACGCGCCACGGGCATGATGCTGCTCTATTCGCTCACTGCCGTCCATGCCAACCAGCGCATGCCCTACCGTTTCATGTCCACCTGGGTGTGTGTCATGCTCACCGTACGTATGGTCATCGGCCCCGGCATTGGCAGTGCGCTCTACTCCAATGTGATGCAGCATCGCCAGCAGTATTATGTCACACGCTATGCACACGACTTCGACCGCACGCAGACAGAGACCGCCGCAACCTACGACCAGACCGTACGCGGCATGAAATATCAGGGCAAGAGCCCCGCTGAAGCGGAGACGATGGCCGCCATGTCGCTGAAAGGCAAGATACAGGTGCAGGCCGTCATCACGACCATAAAAGAGATGTCCGGCTGGACCTTCTACGCCTGCATGGCTTGTGCAGCCCTCGTCCTCCTCGTCCCGTGGCGGAAACGTAAGATATGACGTTACTCGATTCCTCCTCCTCGCCCCCCTCTTCCTCTCCAATCCTCTCCAATCCTATGTAATCCTCTCCACAAAAGAAAATCCTGTCCCCCGTTGTTCCTGTTGTCTCTGTTGTCGTAAAAACCAAAGCGCAAAAGCGTTAAATATCCTGCTGTTATCTACGCTTTTGCGCTTTCAGCGCGACCATCACCTACATAAAATAACCCAGGGTGTCGCTACGCTCTACCCTGGGCTATGCGCAGGCTGCCCCTTCGGGGCGTTATTACTGATAATTGCACATCAAACTGTACACCCTTGAATTTCCTGTTCATTTCTTCTCCCGTCCCACCGGATTGTTCATGATGGGCAGCTGCATCTCCGTCAGTCCGAGAAGCCGGCGTATGCCGTCGGTGTCGTGAGTGGCGCGCGGCACAGTGGCTAATCCCACGCTCTGACAATACAGGTTGATGTTCTCGCTCACATTGCCCGCATCCACGCAGCCCATCATCACCGCCCGTTCGTCCTTCATACCCATGATGTCGAAGTCGATGACCATGAGCAGCGATACGGGAGCCTGCTCGGCGAACGCCTGTTTGAAACCGCCCTTCCCGCCGGCTATCAGCGAACGGTGGTCACCCTCCGCCTTACGCAGCAGACGGTTGGCAACGGCATCATATTCATACACTCCGCTCTTCGTGAAGACAAACAGCCTTATCTCCTTGCGGTTCATGGCAGACGGTGCGGTGCGGTGGTCCTTGTCACGGCTCACGCCGCATGCTGCCCAGCACAGGTTGCTCAGCTCCTGGTCAGAGAGTGGCGTGTCTGAAAACTCGCGCACCGAGTGGCGGCTGTTCAGCGTCTCCGTCATGCTCAACGATTTCCCGCACACTTCCGGATCGGGAAGGGCGACGACTTCCTGTGCCATACCTGTAGTGCACAATGTCAGCATCGATGCCGACAGAATGTTCTTGATGTTCATAATGCAAAAGTTGATAATGGTTTTTCCTTATAAGTAGGTGTGCAAAATTATTTTTATAAGTTAAAGGAGTGTAGTGAATCCTACTCGACTGTTGTCACTTGCTGATAATGCGCAGTAGGCGGTGCAAGGATTAGATAAATAATTTTGCACACCTACTTATTTTACTTTTCAGCAAAAATACACATTACTCTTGAAATACATCCTTTTTCTCGGCAAGTTTTAAGACATATTAAGCAATCGCACTCGTCAACTGAAAAACTGTCAACTCATTTTTTTGCCATGCTCAACGAAACTTCTTGCCAACTTCAAGAAAAAACATTACCTTTGCATCCGTAAACAAAAACAACACTTATATGGCATTCTCAAACATCGAGAGACACTACAACAAACATCACGAAGACAAGCGTCTGGAACGCAGACACGGCATCGTCGAGTTCCGCGTCACGATGCACCATCTCCACCGCTTCCTCACCCCCGGCATGCAGCTGCTCGACATCGGCGCCGGTACAGGACGCTACGCCTCGGCTCTGATGGCAGAGGGCTACAAGGTGAAAGCCGTCGAACTCGTAAGACACAACATACAGGTCTTCCTCCAACGCCAGCCCGACGCCGACGTCGTGCAGGGCGACGCGCGCGACATGCCATACATCGATACGGCATCGGCCGACATCACTCTCCTCCTCGGTCCGCTCTATCATCTCATCGGCGACGATGAGAAACTCAAGGCTCTCAACGAAGCGAAGCGTGTGACAAAGCCCGGCGGACTGATCTTCGTCGCCTATCTCATGAACGAATACAGCATACTCTCATATTGCTTTGACGAAGACCGTATCAGCGGACTGATGGAGAGGGGCGCCGTTGACGACAACTTCCATATCAGGGCGCAGAACGACGAACTCTACGACTATGTCCGAATCGACGACATCAACCGTCTGAACAAGGCGGCAGGACTGCAACGTGTGACGATATTCTCACCCGACGGTGCAGCAGACTATATGCGCACAAGGCTCAACCGAATGAGCGACGCCACATTCGCCCGCTTCATAGAATATCAGACCCTCGTCTCCGAACGTCCGGACCTCATCGGTGCCGGAAGCCATGTCGTTGATGTCGTCAGGGTGGGGTAGGGAGCAGTTCCTTTTTGCTGACAAAGAACAAAAACAATAGTTTTTCACGACAACAGGGACAACGTTGACAACACCTTCGCTAAAGGTAGTACCCGTTGTCATATTCACTCGTCAGCAAGAATGACTGAAACAGGATGTACATAACAAGAGGTCGTGGGATAAAATAGTATCAGCCGTAGTTTGAAAAATGGGGTGTATGATACTATTTTGACATAAGAAAACCGCCGTAAAATCCGTTGCGTCTTCCTGACCTCGGTTTTACGGCGGTTTTTCGCTGTTTTTTCGTTATGCGTGTATCGTATTGACAATCAGCGAGATATGTGAATGTTGTGTTTCAGGATATGGATTCCGTTCTGCAAAATCCGTGCAAAATGCCTGCAAAATAGTCTGTTTTGGCTCGTCATCATGACAATTCTCGCGTCTTACTAAGTGTGTTTTATGGTCTTAAGTTGACTATTTGGGGGTTCTAATCAATAGGAACACGACGCTGAAAGGCTCAAAACACGACTCCGAACCGTATTTTTTTCACCGAAAAACATGATTTCGTTGTTTTCCCGAAGGTGCAAGAGAGTATCAGACATCGTCTATGTGTGATATTATTATTGCTTGCTATAGTAATGAATTCAAGTTTCTGTAACAAGCAAATTTAAACAGTTTCGCTTTGTAATTGTCGCGCTGAAAGCGCAAAAGCGCATAGCCCAGGGTAGAGCGTAGCGACACCCTGGGTGTAATTAGGCATTGTCCATGCGCGCTGTAAGCGCAAAAGCGTTAAATATCCAGCTGTTATCCACGCTTTTGCGCTTTGGTTTTTACGACAACATAGACAACAGGAACAACGGTCTAATTGTGAACTCTATGTTGTCTGTTGACAACAACAAAAACAACTTTTACCAGCCTAAAGGCTGGTTGCCACTTGAGATTTTTTGACGAGTTTTTTGCTTG
>SFIS01000043.1 GCA_004555245.1 Bacteroidales bacterium | reverse complement strand
TCGTAACCGGGGGCGAAGCCCTCGGATAAGTCGTGCCCATGCGGCTGCCTGTAAGGCAGTACCTCGTCTCGACCAGCCTTTCAGACTTGTCTATAATTTCTTGCGCTTTGGTTTTTACGACAACAGAGACAACAGGATATTTAACGCTTTTGCGCTTACAGCGCGCATGGACAATGCCCAATTACACCCAGAGTGCCGCTGCGCTCTACCCTGGGCTATGCGCAGGTTGCCCCTTCGGGGCGTTATTACTGATATTTGCACATCAAACTGTACACCATAGTTTAAGATACTCTTTATATACTTTAGAGTCCGTATCGGCGTCGGTGAAGACTTCGAGTAGGGCGGGGCGTTGTCTGTCTTGCCTTCTCAGTTGCCGCAGACCTTCGGCGAGAGACCTTTCGTCTGTTGCTGTGAGATAGTCCAGACCATGCTGGCGGCATGTCCCTTCGGCATCTGTCGTGTGTCCTCCGGCGATTAGCGAGTTGGCTACGGGACTGTCGGCGAGATGCGGCAGGTTGCGGAAGATGCCGCCTCCGCTGTTGTTCAGCAGCAGTATGCGGAGGTTCTTGGGCAGGCTGTTCTGCCACAGTGCGTTGCGGTCGTAGAAGAAGCTGAGGTCGCCGATGACGCAATACGTCATTTGTCCGTTCTCTCCTTCGCCGCCGTCGGGTGTAAGGCGGGTTGCGAGAGCCGCCCCGACCGCCACGCTCAACGACCCTTCTATGCCGTTCAGCCCTCTGTTGCAATGGCAGAAATGCTGTGCATAGACGGCAGCGAGGCGCACCGGCATGCTGTTGGCGTAGAACACCGTGTCGCGGTCAGCATCTACGATGTCCTCGAAGCCTTTCACGGCGAGCATCTGCGAATAATCCGGTTTGAAGCCGTCGCGATGTCTCGCCGCCCTCTCCCTCAGTTTCCGCCATGCGCTGACGAATTTCTCCGTCTCAGCGCTTGCCGCTTCTCTGTCTCCGGCGTTGTCCTTGTCGTGGCAGATGTCGTGGCAGATGTCGTGGCAGATGTCGTTGAGGAAAGTCTGTGTCCCGGCGTTGACGAGAATGGCGGTGTGTTGCGAGATGTCTGTCAGCCTTCCGTCGGTGTTCACCACTATCTGTCGTGTCGTGCCGGACAGTCGCCTGATGTATTGGCGGAGGCGTTTGCTGACGGTGTGTCCTCCGATGAAGATGAGGCAGTCGGGTGTGGTGTCGTTGTCAGAATCGGGCATAGCACACATCATCTCCTCGACGAGTGACGGCTGGCGCAGGTCGGCAGAGAGAGGCTCGTGGAGCACCACGCAATGGCGTTGCAGCCTCATGACCGTATCAACCGGCACCTCGTGCTTCAGCATCTGCCCCATGACAATCAGCAGCCTCTTTGACGATGCTATGACAGAGCGGCACCAGTTGCGTTCTGTCTCTTCGTCCCAATGGCAGTCGTTGACGACGCGTTCGTCAGGGAGACATTCTGTGGAGAAGTCGAAGAGCGGTTCGGAGAGAGGGACGTTGATGTGTACGGAGCGTCCTCCGCTCCGTTTCGCCATGATGAGCGCCTCGTTGCAGAGCCTGTTGCACAGCCACCGCTCGTCGTCGTTGTGTGGCTCAGGCAGAGAGATGGCGAAGGGTGCGAAGCGTCCGAGGGCGTCGTGCTGAGGCAGTGTCTGTCCGTCGAGCTGGTCGATCCACGCCTGCGGTCTGTCAGCCGAGATCACTATGATGCCCTGCCGGCGGTATGTCGCCTCAGCCACAGCGGGCATGACGTTGAGCACCGCAGAGCCGCTTGTGACGCAGACGGCGACGGGCTCGCCTACAGCAGAGCGCAAACCGAGGGCAATGAAAGCCGCCGAGCGTTCGTCTGTTGCGGGATGGCAGATGATGTCCGGGTGCTGGCTGAAGTTATGCACCAAGGGCGCATTGCGGCTTCCGGGACACACGACGACATGGCGTATGCCGTGGGCCACCAAGAGTGTTGTCAGCGTGTTGACACTATGGATATTGCAATACATGGGCTATGGTCTTTATCTTTGCTTCCGTCTCCATCCATTCTTCTTCGCAGCGGCTCTCGGGCATGATGCCGCCGCCGGCAAAGAAAGTCATTGTGCGGCCTTCGAGGCGTGCGCACCGCAGCGAGACGTAGAGGTGTGTCTCGCCGTTAATGCCTACGGGTCCGGCGAAGCCGCTGTAGTAGTCGCGCCTTATCCCTTCGTGTCTTGCAATGAACAGCATAGCCTCTGCCTTTGGCAGCCCGCATACAGCAGGTGTGGGGTGCAGCGCATCAACCACCGTTCCGAGAGCTTCTGCTCCTGTCTCTTCCGTCGTGCAGCAGGCGTTGCTGCCGGAGATGTGGAAGCGGAAGTCTGTCCTCAGATGCACGAGGTTGCCGGCGCGCATGGTGAAGGGACCGTCGGTGATGATGTCTCCCGCCAACGGACGTATTGTGTCGTGTATGTACTCTTCCACCACACGCTGCTCGCGCTTGTTCTTCTCGCTCCATTCCGGCACGCCGCCACAGAACGGCATGGTGCCAGCCAAGGCTACGGTGTGGAAGCAGGAGTGATGTTCTTCGACGAGAATCTCCGGCGAGGCGACGAGCCATGTCCCGGAGGCGGCGGTGTGGAAGAGCATCACCATGAGGCGGGGGAAGAGGCGGCAGGCGCGTTCGAAGAGCATCAGCGGGTCGGCATCGTCATTCAGCCTGACGGCTTTCTGCCTTGCCAAGACGAGTTTCGCATAGTCTCCCTCCGCCACGGCATTATGGAAATGTGCGAAAGCGCCGGCATAGCAGTCTGACGGCGTGAGGCTTGTCTCCCCGTCATCACCGTCGGCTGCCAGCTTGCGGTGTTGTCCGTCGGCAGACGTCAGCTGGCGTTCTGTCACGCAGTGTGCGGGAATGAGCAGCAGTGGCGTGCTGTCGGTGATGTTGTAAGGGGCGATGACGAAGCCGTTGTCCCTGCCCACCATCCTGTATGAAGGCAGCTCGACGGCCGGCGTGTCGCTCTCCACGGCGGTGTAGGTGTCGGCGTATGGCAGTCTGTAGTATGCGTAGGATTCTGTCATGGCTGTTGTCTTTGTTGTTCTGTCAGCACCATGTTTGTCACATTCACCGTGCTGACGAGCCTCCCGTCTTCGTTGCGCACCTCCACGCTCCAAACGTGTGTCTTTGCGCCTTGGTGTATGATGCGTGCCGTCGCGGTGACGGTCTCGCCTTCTTTTGCTGTGCTTATGTGGTTTCCGCTGACATTGATGCCGACACAGACGGCATCGGGACACAGCGTTGCGGAGCCTACGCCGGCAAGCGTCTCTGCCAACGCCATCGTCGCGCCGCCACTGAGGAAGCCGAAAGGCTGGGTGGTGCGGCGGTCAACATGCAGCTGTCCCATGCACGTCTCGTCGTCGGGGGTGGAGAAGAACTCCATGCCCAGCGTGGCTTCGAGCCCCCTTTCCGGAGACATCTTCTCTTTTATGCGTTCGATATTCATAACTGCAAATTTACGAATATTTTACAACAAAGATTGTAAACGGATGTTTTTTTTTAACTCTCTTAACTATGTAGGCGACTGCGGATGCCGCTCTGCTTTCGCGCCGCAGTCGTCTCCGACCCTGCCGATGCGTCTGCGCCAGGCGCAGAGAGCGGCTGCCGGGAATGGCAAGACTCTTGTTGTCTGTGTTGAAACGTCACTTTGTGTAGCCTCATTCGGGACACTGCCGTTTTCGTAAGAAAAATGAAAAAACAACACCAATATGATGCGGTATGAAAAATTATTAGTAATTTTGCAGCCGTATCTTCATACACCTATTGTATATATACAGTATGCACACCTGCTCCGGTCACCCTGTCAGGAGTCTCGCGCATTTTCAGGAACAACACAATCACAACACATAGAATATCTCTGCAGATGACAAACAGAATCCGCAACATCTCAATCATTATCTCAGTAGGCATGACACTCGTGATGCTCACAGCCTATATGCCCCATGCCCTCCATGCCGATATGGAGGCGGACGACGGCGTGTATCGCATCGTAGGCTCGCCGACAGATTCGGCAGATGTCTCACGCCATGCCGCCGTCATGCCATTCTTCAACGCAAAAGATATCCCCGCGGGCAACTACAGCGGCATCACATACATCGGCGGCAACCGCTATGCCCTCGTCTCGGACAAGGCGCAGAAGGGCGGCTATCACATCGTGCAGATAGACATCGACGACGAAGGCCGGATAGCCGACGTGGAATACTGCGGATTCAGAGAACTGGAAGAAAGGAACGACGACGAGGAGGCCGTGGCGTACAACCGCGACAACCACTCGATATACATCGGGAAAGAAGGGTCGTCGGAAATCTCGCGCTACAATATCCTCAACGGGGAGAAGACCGCCAATGTCCTTGTTGACGAATACAAGACGCTTGGGGAGTTCAACCGTACGATAGAAAGCCTCACCTACGACCCGTCCAACCTCACGCTCTACACCATCAACGAGGCGCCGCTGAAGGGCGACAACGGACTGATGCTGCATCTGATAGCCTTCACGCCGAACCTCTCGCTGAAGGCGAAATACACTTATATCCTCGACAAACCGATTGACGACAGCCCATTGGTGGACGACAACCACATCTTCGGTGTGGCGGAACTGACGGCACTCGGCGACGGCACCCTGCTCGCACTCGAACGCGAGTTCCGCATGGTAGGCGTGGGGATAGGCAGCTGGGTGATGAACAAGATATTCAGAATAAGACCCGGCGATGCGGGAAAACAGTTTGTCACCGGATGGCGCACACACCTCAACGTCTCTGACTTCAGCTTCGGAAACTATGAGGGCATGTGTCTCGGTCCGCGCCTCGCCAACGGGAAACAGGTCATCATACTCTGTGCAGACAGTCAGGACAGATACATGAAGGTGCTGCGAGACTGGTTCATGACAGTGGTGATATGACGGCGGCAGGGGGTGGCTCCTAAACAGAAAAAACACGATTTCGTGTTGTCTCCGTTGTCTGTGTTGTCGTTTAAAAATACAACCAAGCCCCCGCTTGATGGTTTTTTACGACAATTCTTGATAAAGACAAAAAAACGCCTGATTATTATAGAAGACAACAGAGACAACGATAACAACAGGAAGAACGGGTGCAACTGCAGGATGTCACGAGGTGACATACAACACAGACAACAGAGATTACCTTTTCTATTACGGTTGTCCTCGTTGTCTGTGTTGTCGTTTAAAACAGTACGAGGCTCTTGGTAAGTATTGACAAAAACCGTTATAAACCCCTTGAAGAGTATGGGGGCGTTGCCCTGGTGTCTGGCTTCCGCTTTTGTCTTATAAGAGCAAGCTCTTAACAACAAAACCGGAAGCCCGCCACCACCTTCTTTCAGAAGGCTCCATCCTCTTCAAGGCGATAAACCGGAAATAAACCCTTCATCGGTAACAATTCAGCCGACAATCCTGTTTACAGAAGTATCCCTACCTGATGCTGACCCGGAAACGATGCGGATGCCATGAGAAAGTGTTTATATCCGGTTTATCGCCTTGCGGTTGATGCAGAAACGATGCGGATGCCATGAGAAAGTGTTTATATTCTGTTTTCTGCCATGAAGTTGATGCAGAAACGATGCAGAAGCCATGAGAAAGTGTTTATATTCTGTTTATCGCCTTGCGGTTGATGCAAGACCCAAAATCTCTGAGCTTGCTCAAGGATTTTCAGACGGCTACGCCATCAATGGCTCGTAAGAGACATTTGCATCAACCGCAAGGGGTTTATCTTGGTTTTTGTCAATCCATACAACCACGGGCTATGTCGAATAATGATGAGGATAGCCGAATTGACCACCACCTTATATTATATGTCATGCACAATCTTGTCGGCGTTGAGGTCGAGAGCCTGCCAGGAGAAGCGGGAGAGGAGGTCTCGGGCGGAGAGAGGGGAGGCATCGGCGGTGATGCCGATGATGTGCGCCAGAACACCCAGCAACTCTTCGGGCGTGTAACGCCGGCGAAGCACAGACATGTCAAGACTCTTGTCCCGCTTTGACAGACGTTGTCCCGATGTGTTGCATAACAAAGGGATGTGGCGGAAAACAGGAGAGGGATAGCCGAAAAGAGAAAGAAGATACATCTGCTGTGGCACGGAGAGCAGCAGGTCTCTGCCTCTTACCACTTCCGTGACACCCATCATGGCATCGTCAACGACAACGGCAAGCTGGTAGGCCCATGCCCCGTCGGCGCGCCGGAGAATGAAATCGCCGCAGTGGCGCGCAAGGTTGACGGTGCGGATGCCGTAGGTGCCGTCGCAGAACGTGACGTCACGGTCGGGGACAAAGAGGCGGGTGGAAGGCTTGCGCCCGCATGAAGAAGAGACAGGAAGGGACGGTGAGGATAAAGGAAGAGAAATGCTGCCTATACCTTCTGGACGACATGTCCCGCGATAGACCACTCTGCCGTCGCTCTCGTGAGGAGCCTGGGTGGAGAGGATGTCTGCCCGTGTGCAATAGCAGGGATAGGTCAGCGACATATCCTGAAGACGCTTCAGATGCCGCTCGTAGATGTCGTAGCGCTCGCTCTGGACATACCTCTCGTCCCAGTCGATGCCGAGCCATTGCAGGTCGTCTTCGATGAGGCGGGCGTATTCTGCACGCGAGCGCTGAGGGTCGATGTCCTCGATGCGGAGAATGAAGCGTCCGCCCTGGCTGCGGGCAGAGAGCCACGCCATCAGTGCGGCGTAGATGTTGCCGAGGTGCATGCGTCCGGTAGGCGAGGGGGCGAAACGTCCGGTGACTGTATGATTCATGTTGGAAGGGTGTGCAATGATATAGGGGATGTATCTGCTGTCTAAAATACTATGGCGATACGGTCGTCTTCTTGATCTTCCAACCCATTGCAGCATGAAGGATAGACATGAGCGGCGAGAGATAGCAGAAGAAACAGAAGGGCAGATAGGTCAGCGTGGCGACACCGAGAACTGTGGCTTGTGTCATGCCGCATGTGTTCCACGGGATGAGTACGGAAGTGACGGTGGCACCGTCTTCTGCCGAACGTGACAGAAGGCGGGATTCATACCCCTGCTGTTCATACTCTTCTTTGAACATATTGGCAGAGAGGATGATGGAGATGTATTGGTCGCCGGTCATGAGATTCATGCCGATGCCGTTCAGCACGGTGGCAGAGACAAGTCCGACGCGTGTCTTTACAAGTCGGCGGGTGACGGCATAGAGGAAGCTGCGTAACATTCCGCAGGCTGACATCGCACCGCCGAAGATCATGGCAGAGAGGATGAGCCACACCGTGTTGAGCATGCCTGCCATGCCACGTGTGGAGACAAGGTCGTTGAAAAGAGGCACGCCCGTCTCAACCTGTGTCGATGAACTGAGGGTGAGTACGATGCCTTTGAAGATGGTGAGAGCATCGGCCGACACCGCCTTGCTGTCAGCACCAGCCACCTGCATCAGTATTCCGGGCTGGAAGACCAAAGCCATGAGCGTGGCAAGGAGGGCGGAGATAAAGAGTACGATGAGCGAAGGCACTTTCTTGTATATCATCACGCCCGTAGCTACGGGGACGAGAAGAAGCCATGGTGTGACGGTGAACGTGTTTTCCAGGGCTGCGACATATTGTGACGTATCGCTCATAGTGTCGGAGCCCATCCACAACCCGGCAAGCGAGAAGATGATGAGCGTGATGAAAACCGTGGGTCCCGTTGTCAGCATCATGTATCTGATGTGTGTGAAAAGCGGTGTGCCGCTGACGGAGGAGGCGAGTACGGTGGTGTCGCTGAGAGGCGACACCTTGTCTCCGAAATATGCGCCAGAGATGATGGCACCCGCCGTCCATCCGTCGTCGAAGCCCAATGCTCTGCCGATGCCGAGCAATGCAAGTCCGATGGTAGCTATCGTCGTCCACGACGAACCCGTCATGAGAGAGATGACGGCACTGATGACACAGGCAGAGGCAAGGAACACGGCGGGGTGGATGATCTGTATGCCGTAGCAGATGAGCGTGGGGACGATGCCGCTGATCATCCATGAGCCGGAGAGCATGCCGATGACAAGCAGGATATAGATGGAGACTGTGGTTTCGTGTACCTTGCCCTCGATGTTCTGCTCGATGTCGCGCCACGACACCTTGCAATATGACATGCCGAGAAGCGTACAGACTGCGGTGGCGGTGAGAAGGGCGATCTGCGACGGACCGGCAAGGGCGTCGCTGCCAAACACCACGATAGTGACAGAGAGCATCGCGATGAGTGTGGCAAAAGGGATGGCACTCATCCACGCAGGGGGGAGGATAGGGGAGGGATTATGTCTTGTTTCTTCCATGATGATGATTGAATGGATATACAGAGTGCTTTGTCGCACTCAGGAAATAGGGTATGTCATTTGTATTCGGAACGAAGCGTCGAATGTAAATGGTGCCCGTCTCTGATTTCCAGAGTGCTTTGTCGCACTCAGGAAATAGGGTATGTCATTAGTATTCGGGGCGAAGCGTCGAATGTAAATGGTGCCCGTCTCTGATTTCCTGAGTGCTTTGTCGCACTCAGGAAATAGGGTATGTCATTTGTATTCGGGGCGAAGCATCGAATGTAAATGGTGCCCGTCTCTGATTTCCAGAGTGCTTTGTCGCACTCAGGAAATAGGGTGTGTCATTTGTATTCGGGGCGAAGCATCGAATGTAAATGGTGCCCGTCTCTGATTTCCAGAGTGCTTTGTCGCACTCAGGAAATAGGGTATGTCATTTGTATTCGGGGCGAAGCATCGAATGTAAATGGTGCCCGTCTCTGATTTCCTGAGTGCAAAGTTACAGTTTTTTGTGTAAATAAATTGTAAAAAGGATAATTAAATTTTGACATTAGGCAAACTTTGCGTAATTTTGCCATGATTTATGCGCCAAGACAAGCGGTGCAGCAGACATGCCGGCTGTTTGTCTGTTTTTTCCAAATGCGAGAAAATAAAAACAAAACAATAAAAACAACTGACACGATGAAAAAATTTCGTCTCGTAGATAATATACTCGGCTGGGTGACCTTTCTCATCGCCGCCTTTGTATATTGCTCTACCATCGAGCCGACAGCCTCGTTCTGGGACTGTCCGGAATTTATCACTACAGGCTACAAACTTGAAATCGGCCACCCGCCCGGTGCACCGTTCTTTATGCTCACGGCAAACCTCTTCTCGCAGTTTGCGAGCGACCCCACCCAGGTGGCGAAGATGGTGAACATAATGTCTGCACTGCTCTCGGCAACCTGCATCCTTTTCCTCTTCTGGTCAGTGACGCATCTCACACGGAAGCTTCTTGTCGGCGACGGTAATGAAATCTCCATGCCGCGCCTCGTGGCGATAGAAGCCAGCGGACTTGTGGGCGCATTGATCTATACCTTCTCAGACACATTCTGGTTCTCGGCTGTCGAGGGCGAGGTGTATGCCTATTCCTCGGCCTTCACCGCCGTCGTCTTCTGGCTCATCCTGAAATGGGAAGACCATGCCGACGAGCCGCACGCTGACCGCTGGCTTGTCCTCATAGCATACATGACAGGCCTGTCTATCGGTGTCCATCTCCTCAACCTGCTGTGCATCCCGGCAATTGTGCTTGTTTACTACTACAAACGCCATCCGAAAGCCGACCTGAAAGGCTCGCTGACGGCTCTCGCCGTCTCGTTTGTCATTGTGGCAGTCGTGCTCTACGGCGTGGTGCCGGGCATCATCACAGTAGGCGGATGGTTTGAACTCTTCTTTGTCAATGTGCTGAGCTGCCCGTTCAATACGGGTGTCATAATCTATATCCTGCTCGTCGTAGGCATTGTGCTGTGGGCAATATACGAGAGCTATACCCACCGTAACGCTTTCCGCGAGAACCTCTCTTTCCTCCTCTCTATCGCCATGCTCGGCATCCCGTTCTATGGCTACGGCTGGTCGGCAGTGGTGATAGGTATCGTGGTGCTGGCCGCATTGTGGTTGCTGCTGCGCTACAAGCGCAACGGTGTGGCTGTCGTGACATCACGTCTGAAGAATACCATGCTGCTCTGTCTCTTCATGATGATGATAGGATATTCTACATATGCCGTCATCGTCATACGCTCGTCAGCCAATCCTCCTATGGACCAGAACTCGCCTGAAGACATCTTCACCCTCGGCTCATATCTCAGCCGCGAACAGTATGGCGACCGTCCGCTGCTCTATGGAGAATCATACACCTCGCAGGTTGAGCTGAAAGTGGAGGGAAACCTCTGCAAGCCGGTGATGAAAAAAGGTGCTCCCGTATATCAGAGAGTGGAGAAACACTCTCCGGACGAGCCTGACAGATATTTCGTGGTGCGCACGAAAGACAAATATGTATATGCGCAGAACTCCTTGTTCCCACGTATGCACAGCTCGGCTCACGCAAACTCGTACGAGGCATGGATGGGCGGCGTGGATGGAAACGTCGTGCAGTATGACCGCTGTGGCGAGATCATCGACGTGAAGGTGCCTACTCTGTTCGAGAACATTAGGTTCTTCCTCTCGTACCAGTGCAATTTCATGTACTGGAGATATTTCATGTGGAACTTCGCGGGCAGACAGAACGACCGTCAGGGACTTGGCGAGCTGGAGCACGGCAACTGGATTACGGGCATACCGTTTATCGACAATGCCATGCTTGGCGACCAGTCGCTGCTGCCCGACGAGCTGAAGGAGAACAAGGGACACAACGTGTTCTACTGCCTGCCGCTCCTCCTCGGACTGCTCGGCCTCTTCTGGCAGGCATTCAAGGGCGACCGCGGCATACAGCAGTTCTGGGTGGTTGTCTTCCTCTTCTTCATGACCGGACTTGCGATAGTCATCTATCTCAACCAGACACCGTCGCAGCCGCGCGAACGTGACTATGCCTACGCCGGATCTTTCTACGCCTTCGCTATATGGTGTGGCATGGGCGTGGCAGCCATCATCGACTGGCTTGAGCAGAAACTGAAACGCTCAAATGTCGCTCTCGCCGCCGCCGTAGGCGTGGCGTGCCTCTTTGTGCCGCTGCAGATGGCATCGCAGACATGGGACGACCACGACCGCTCCGGAAGATATACATGCCGCGATTTCGGACAGAACTATCTCATGTCGCTCGAACCGGGTACTTATCCCGTAATCTTCACCAATGGCGACAACGACACCTTCCCGCTATGGTATAACCAGGATGTGGAGGGCGTAGGGACAGACGCACGCGTCTGCAACCTCTCGTATCTCGCCACAGACTGGTATATCGACCAGATGGTGCGCCCGGCGTACGATTCGCCGTCGTTGCCTATCACATGGCCGAGAGTAGATTACTGCGCAGGCACAAACGAATATGTCACCGTGCAGCCGGAAGTGAAGGAAGAACTGCTCGAGTTCTACCGGCAGAACCCGGAAGAGGCGAAGAAACTCTACGGCGACGACCCGTTTGAACTGAAGAACGTCCTGAAATACTGGGTGAGAAACGGGAAAGACAGCGAGGGGACGCACATCATACCGACAGACACCCTCTATCTCACCGTAGATAAAGAGGCGGTGAAGAAGAGCGGAATGCTGATGGCGACGGATTCCATACCCGACCGCATGACCATCTCGCTCGCAAACAAGCGCGCCTTGTACAAAGGCGACCTCATGCTGCTCGAAATGCTTGCCAACGCAAACTGGACGCGCCCGCTATATGTAGCGACAACAGTAGGCGAAGAGAACTACATGAACCTTGGCGAGAACTTCGTGCAGGAGGGTCTCGTGAACCGTATCACTCCTTTCACCACATCACAGGAAGGCGCACGCCGCTTCGATACAGACAGAGTGTATCGCAATGTCATGACACGCTTCAAGTTCGGAGGACTCGAGACAAAGGGACTGTATATCGACGAGACAATTCTCAGAATGTGCTGGACACACAAACGCCTCTTCGTCTCGCTTGCAGAGAACCTCATCAACGAGGGACGCAAGGCGGAGGCAAAGAAAGTCATTGCATATATGAACAAGGTGATGCCGGCATACAACGTGCCCGACAGCTATGTCACCGGAGGTATGCAGCTTGCGGAGTGCTATGTAAGACTCGGCATGAAAGCCGAGGCGAAGAAGCTGCTCGCAGACATGTGGAAGACAGCGGAACAGTATATGAACTGGTATCTCAACCTCAGCCAGGCACGTTTCGCACAGTCGGTGAGAGACTGCACCGTACAGCTCTATACGATGCAGAGCATATTCAATGTGGCATGCGACTTAGACCAGAACCTTGCCGACCAATATGCGAAGAAACTCTCAGAAATCCTGAAGATATACGAGGCGAGAGGCGGAGAATACTGATTTCATGATGTTGACGGGGTGGGCTGCACGACAATGCTGTCACCCCGTCAACAAAACAACATCGAGACATGTTTATCGAACAACCTTCAAAATGGTTGAGGTGGCTCTATCCAAAAGCCTTGTGGCGGATGGACGAGAACGACCATTCTGTCTATATCACTTTCGACGACGGAC
This sequence comes from Bacteroidales bacterium, assembly GCA_004555245.1. Taxonomy (GTDB): domain Bacteria; phylum Bacteroidota; class Bacteroidia; order Bacteroidales; family Bacteroidaceae; genus Prevotella. The sequence continues at coordinate 20,404 of SFIS01000043.1, read as the reverse complement.
CAATACCCGAGTCCACGCCTTTCCTGCTGAAGACATTGCGTGACTTTGATGTCAAAGCCACTTTCTTTGTCGTAGGAGACAACGTCAGGAAATATCCCGACCTCTATCAGCAGATTGTTGACGAAGGACACAGGGTGGGCAATCATACCTTCAACCATATAGGCGGGGCGCGACACTCAATACGCACATACGAGAAGAATGTGCAGCAGTGTGACGAACTCATACACTCTGACCTCTTTCGCCCGCCGCACGGATGGATGCGCCCGACGCAATACCACAGGTACAAGAACAAATACCGCATCGTGATGTGGGATCTCGTCACGCGAGACTATTCAAAACTCCTCTCACCCTATGATGTCGTGCGGAACATACACCGCTACGCACGCAACGGGTCTATCATCACATTCCACGATTCGTTGAAATCGATAGACAAACTGTATTTCGCTCTCCCTGCAAGTCTCAGATTCCTGAAGTCGCAAGGATACAAATTCAAGGTGTTTGACTGAACTCATGTTCACTCTTACACCTTTTTTGTTTGCGTACACATTATTATATATACGCGTGCGCGGGCAACAACTTTTACGCTTGCTGACAAAATGTCTGCTATCAAGACGACGTGTTTGACATTATGACACAAATATTACCAGCGGCATAGTGATTGTCCCACCTTCTTGTGTATGACAAGACAACGAAAAACTGAATATACAAGAAAGGAGAACAGAACATGAACAACAACCAACAGACACAACAGACGCAGAACAATCTGCAGCATCTGCCGCGATATGCGAAGAATCTCGTGGAGGATGCACGCAACGGGAAACTCGACCCGGTCATCGGCCGTGACGACGAAGTGAGACGTGTGCTGCAGATTCTCTCGCGGCGCACGAAGAACAACCCTATCCTGATAGGCGAGCCCGGTACGGGAAAGACTGCCATCGTGGAAGGCCTCGCACAACGTATCGTAAGAGGCGATGTGCCGGAGAACCTCAAGCGCAAGATGCTATATACGCTTGATATGGGCGCACTTGTCGCCGGAGCGAAGTATAAAGGTGAGTTTGAGGAGAGACTGAAAGGCGTGATAAACGAAGTGGTGCAGTCGAACGGCGAAATCATACTCTTCATAGACGAGATACATACTCTTGTCGGTGCAGGCGCGTCGGACGGAGCCATGGATGCGGCAAACATTCTGAAACCTGCCCTCGCCAGAGGAGAACTCAGGGCCATCGGTGCTACGACACTGAACGAATACCAGAAATATTTCGAGAAAGACAAGGCTCTGGAACGGCGCTTCCAGACCGTGCTCGTGGATGAACCGGACGAGGTGTCTGCCATCTCCATTCTGCGCGGACTGAAAGAGAGATACGAGAATCATCACAAGGTGCGTATCCAGGACGATGCATGCATCGCAGCCGTGCAACTCTCGCAGCGGTATATCACCGACCGATTCCTCCCCGACAAGGCTATCGACCTCATGGACGAGGCGGCAGCCAAACTCAGGATGGAACGCGACTCTGTGCCGGAAGAACTCGACGAGATAACCCGTCGCCTTGCGCAGCTTGAGATAGAGCGCGAAGCAATACGCCGTGAGGATGACAAGGCAAAGCTTGCGCAGCTTGACGCCGACATCAGCGAGCTGCATGAAAAAGAGAAGAACTTCAGAAACGCATGGGAGGGCGAGAGGCTGCTCATAAACAAGATACAGCAGCTGAAAGAACTCATGGAGCAGCTGAAGTTTGAAGCAGACAAAGCCGAGCGTGAAGGAAACTACGGACGTGTGGCAGAGATAAGATACGGCAGGCTGCAGGCTCTTGAAGATGACATAAAGCGGGCGAAGGCTGACCTTGCGGCACGTCGCACGGCAGACAATGGCGGGAAGGACGTGTCGGCACAGCCTCTCGTGAAAGAGGAGGTGACGGCAGACGATATCGCCGAGGTCGTGGCAAGATGGACCGGAATACCAGTGGCACGAATGATGCAGAGCGAGAAGGACAAACTGTTGCATCTTGAAGAAGAGCTGCACAGGCGTGTCATAGGACAGGACGAGGCAATAAATGCCGTCTCTGACGCTGTCAGACGTTCGAGGGCGGGGCTGCAGGACCCGAAACGTCCTATCGCATCGTTCATCTTCCTCGGCACGACAGGTGTAGGAAAGACTGAACTTGCCAAGGCTCTCGCAGACTATCTCTTCAACGACGAGACGATGATGACACGTATCGACATGTCAGAGTATCAGGAGAAATACAGCGTGTCGAGACTTATCGGAGCGCCTCCGGGATATGTAGGATATGACGAAGGCGGACAGCTTACGGAGGCTGTCAGACGAAAGCCGTACTCCGTCGTGCTCTTCGACGAGATTGAGAAGGCGCATCCGGATGTCTTCAACATACTGCTGCAGGTGCTTGACGACGGAAGGCTGACGGACAACAAAGGCAGGACGGTGAACTTCAAGAACACCATCATCATCATGACATCCAATGCAAAGCGCGAACAGCTGCACGCCATCATGCGCCCCGAGTTCCTCAACCGTATCGACGAGATAATCGACTTCACGAAACTCTCTGAGCACGAGATAGCGAGTGTCGTACGTCTCCAGGTGTCTAAAGTCGTGAGGATGCTGAAAGAGCAGAGCTTCACACTGAATGTCACGGATGCTGCCATTGGGGTTCTCGCACACGAGGGATATGACCCGGACTTCGGAGCACGGCCTGTAAAGCGTGCGATACAGCACCTGCTGCTAAACGAACTGTCGAGGCGTCTGCTCGCAGGCTCTGTCTGCAAAGACCGTCCTATCGTCGTTGACGCTAATGACGGAACTCTCGTCTTCAACAACTGACAACTATATGAAAAGCGTCCCTGAGGCTTCCGAACCAGGGGACGCTTTTGTGTATGCCTGCCTGTTGTGAAGAACAGGAACGGATATAAAACGGACGAGGGTGTGCAATCGTCATTCCTGACTTTTGACACACCCTCGTCTGTATGTGGTATGAATGAAAAATGTGTGATGTCCGTGCCGGTCCCGTATGTCGGGGGAAACGGTCAGAATGTCATGTTGAGAGCGAAGCGTACACCGTTTCTGATCGCAGTGTCAAGGTTGCGGTACGTGGCGCGGTGTATGTAATCGACTTCGAGGAACTTGAAGATGTTGTGAACGCCTACGGCGAACTCAACATACGGTTTGCTCGTCATGACATTGCATCCCTCCGGGAACTGGAAAAGAATCTTGTCGTCGGCGTTTTGCGGAAGAAACGGGTTGTTCTTGTCTGTGAGCTTGCCGTACATGCCTCGTACACTGATGTACTCGCGCCATTTCAGTGACTTGAGCAGCGGGATGCGGTTGAACAGCTTTCCGTTCAGGTCCCATGAGATGTGCCACATGGCATAGCGGTCGTTGAGGAACTCCATGTTGTTCATCAGCTGGAAGGTGTATGTGCCGGGCTGCGAGAACCAGCTGAGGTTCACTTTGGGCATGATGAGCAACGGGAAGGGCACTTTGTCCCATTGGGCTCCGGCCGAGACGTAGCAGTCGAGCTTGCCCCATGAGTTGAGCCAGAAGCGTTTGTAGATGCTTGCCTCAGTGTAGTTCATCTTGTATTTTCCGCCAAGAAGTCCGTCGATGGCTACGGTGTGGTCGATGGAGAAAATCGGAGTGTCGAGATTGATGGGGTAGCGGCGCTGCTTGGTGTTGATGAATGTCTCGCCGGGAGCGAAGCGGAAGCCGATGTGTGCCTCGGTCGTGCGCACCTCGCCGTCGTATGGCGTGCCGTCAATGTTGAAGAATGACATCGCCGCAGCGCCTTTTATGCCCTCGGCCTTCATCCCGATGGTGGTTGCAAGACCTGCGAGTGTCTCGTATTTGAACTCCAGTTGCTGACGGTTGTAGAAATACATCTTGTCGATGTCGCGCGTCTTGAATGCCATGAAGAGGTTGTCCTTGTTAGTGAGAAGGAACTTGTCTGACGGAGACATGATGTCGTATTCTGTCAAGAACGAGAGCTGGCGGATAGGGAACTCCCACGGCTCGTTGTTCTTCTTGTTGAAGGCATAGGTGAACTGTGTGGAGTAGTACCATTTCTTGCTGTCAACACCATGTGCGACATATCCGTCCCAGAAGAGGTGGGGCGATAGGGCTGCCGTGGTGCGGCCCGAGAGGCGGAAGCGCCATCCGTCAACGATGTTCTTGTTGACGATAGTGTTGACGGGACCGATGTCGAACTTGGCAGGTATGCTGTCGTTGGTGGAGAGACTGACGTAGTTGTTCATGAATGCCTTGAGGACGAAAAGCAGGGTCTTCATTCCCGGCATGTTGGCAAATCGTTTGGTGAATGAGGACATCGAGGATTCGGACTTTGTCAGCTCTACGGAGCGGAAGCGTTGCCAGAAGTCTTTCCCTCTGTTGCGTGCGTCAGCGTCTCTGACAAAGGTGGCGGTGCCGCGGAAGTTGCTTTTCGGCAGCTCGTCGAATTTGTATTCAGACAGTTTCGTCGAACGTATGACAACGGCATTCTTCATCATGCGGTTGATGCGCATCTCCACAAGCATGTTGTCTGTGTCGAGCACCCATTGTCCGTCAGGCAGCTGGATGTATTCCTGCTCTATCTTCATGTTCTCGACAAAGTTGACGTCGCTTTTTTTCGGTATGGTTAGCGACACCTTGCGCACATGGAGCGTTGAATCGGCAAGCACCCAGATATCGCCTCTGAACCCGAAATCCTGCTGGTTGTTAGGGACAAACGTGAGGCCGATGCATTTGTCTTTGCCAATGTAGCATGTGTCGGTGATGTAGTAGCGGTAGAATCCTATGGCGTCTTTTCCGATAGGCGATGTGAAGGGGAACTGCAGCAGTCGCACTTGGTCGTCATAGATATCGACATCGGTGAAGATGTCTTTCATCGAGGCGTCGAGAATATTGCCTGCCGTCTCGACAAGGTTGGCGACACCGATGGAGCTCTCGCCCAGGACGGTGGTCTTCTCGGCATGAGGATTCTTGCGATACACTTTCCTGCTGACAGTCTCGCTGATCTGTATCGGGCAGATGAGTTTTCCGTTCATCGGACACACTTCTATCTGATCGACAAGCCAGTCTTTGTTGCCTTTTGCTTTCTGTTCGGCCACATCTTCGGGTGTGACGTTGTTCTTTGCGAGAGTGAGTTTCTGATATTTGTAGTACTCGTAGAAGTCGTTGTTGTCAAGGTCGGTCTTCTTCTTTGCCGCTATGACGCGTTTCATGAGTTCGACTGCGGGATTGTTCTTTCGTGAGTATTTGCCGCGTTTCGATTTCACTTCGACTGCTTCGAGTGTCTTTGTGTCGGGAGAGAGTTTGATGACGAGATGGCTTTTGGTCTTCTCAGAGACCATGACGCTATATGTCTTGTAGCCTACGGCTGTGAAATAAAGCCGCCATCCGTTGTGGCGTTGTATGGAGAAACACCCTTTCTGGTTTGCCGCCACCATGACATGGTGTGAACGGTAAACAACTCCAGCCAAGGGAATGCTGTCGCCTGTATGTGCGTCAATCACGACGCCTGTTATCCTTTGTGCGCATGCGCTCACCGCTATGAAGAGTGATAGTGTGAGGTATGTGATAAATCTTTTGGGCATATAAATGTTTTGAATGATTGGCGAGTTGACGGATAAAAAACTTATAAGTTGACAAGTTGACCCTTACTTTGAAAGATGTCAGCTTGTCAACTATTGTAAACCGGCTTCATGCGGAATGCCTGCTACTATTCCGCCTGAAGGAAAAAGAATATCTACAGATCAGTCCATCTCTTCGTCAGCCTCGTAGCCGCCCATTTCGCGGATGGCGTTCTTCAGCATGGTGTATTGCTGGTAGAGGTGGTTGACAGGAATCTCGTTCTGTGTGTAGTCGTGCATAGGCGACTTGAGGAAGAAGGAGAGGAAACGCTGTGTTCCGGTCTTTCCGGCGCGTGCTGCGAGGTCAGAGAGGAGTACGAGGTCGAGGCAGACGGGGGCTGCGAGTATAGAATCGCGGCAGAGGAAGTTGATCTTTATCTGCATCGGGTAGCCCATCCAGCCGAAGATGTCGATGTTGTCCCATGCCTCTTTCTCGTCGTTGCGTGGGGGATAGTAGTTGATGCGGACTTTGTGGTAGTAGTCTGTGTAGAGGTCAGGCTGGTTCTCTGCGACGAGGATAGATTCGAGTGTGGAGAGTTTTGAAACCTCTTTCGTGCGGAAGTTTGCCGGTTCGTCGAGCACAAGTCCGTCTCGGTTGCCGAGGATGTTTGTCGAGAACCATCCGTTGAGGCCGAGGCATCGTGTGCCGATGATAGGGGCGAAGCCTGACTTTACGAGTGTCTGACCCGTCTTGAAGTCCTTGCCGCAAATTGGCAGTTGTGTCTTCTCTGCCATCTCCCACATGGCGGGGATGTCAACGGTGGTGTTCGGTGCGCCCATGATGAAAGGTGCGCCTTCTGCAAGGGCAGCGTAGGCATAGCACATTGACGGCGCAATGTTCACTACGTCATTTGCCTTCATCGCTGCCTCAAGGTGTTCGAGGGTGTCGTGTACCTCCATGTTGATGGGAACGTAAACCTCTGTTGAGGCTGCCCACAGCACCACGATGCGGTCGCAGTTGTTCTCTGCCTTGAAGTTGCGGATGTCGGCGCGGAGCTGTTCCGTCATGTCCCAACGGTCTTTGCAGTCTTTTACATGTGTGCCGTCGAGGCGCTTGGCGAAGTTCTTGTCGAAAGCGGCTTTCATCGGTACGATGGCTTTCAGCTCGTCTTCAACCGGCAGGATGTCTTTGGCTTTCAGGACATCAGCGTTGACGGCAGCGTCGAAGGCGTTTGCCGGATATACGTCCCATGTGCCGAACACGATGTCGTTGAGGTCTGCAAGAGGAACGATGTCTTTGTAGTGGAGATACTTCTTGTCTGCTCCTTTGCCGACGCGTATCTTGTCATACTGTGTCATTGAACCGACAGGTTTTGCAAGCCCTTTGCGGGTCATGAGGACACCTGTCATAAATGTTGTGGCAACAGCGCCGTTGCCTACAACCATAACGCCGAGCTTACCGTTAGCCGGCTTTACGTTTGATTGTGCCATAATAAATTATATTTGGTTTTGTATGAGTTATGTTCTTTTCTGATGTGTCGGGCTTGTGCCTTGCATCCAGCGTTCTGCCACGCCGAGGGCGTTTCTGATGCAGTTCAGCCGCATGATGCCTTTCTCGAACAGGGCTATGCCTATGATGGTGGTGAGGATGCCGAGAGTGACGTCGATGACGTAGTGGTGGCAGCTATATACGGCAGAGAACCATATTCCTACTGACACTATGGCGAGGATTGTCTGCCATACGATGTTCTTCTTCACCTTCATGGCATAGAAGAAGGCGATGGGATTGTAGGCTGCGTGCAGCGACGGGATGGCTGCAAAGACGTTGGCATTGTTGCAGTAGATGGAGTGGAAGAGGGGATAGCCCACCAAGGCGTCGAAATTCTCGAAGCCTCCCACATTCCCCGGCGTGTCGAGAACCGGCGTGAAGCCGTATTCGATGACATACCATGGCGGTGCCGCCGGATGTATATAGTAGCCTGTGAAGCCTATGATGTTCACCGTGAGAAAAGCCCATGTGAGCCGGAGGGCCGTGCCGTAGTGCCGCTGCCAGGTGAGAACGAGGGCATAGATGACGGGCAGGGGGACCCAACAGAGATAGAACAGCCCGGAAAGGATGTCCATGACGGCGGTGTGATGCGTGCGGAAATACTCGCATGGCGTCAGCACTGTCCCCTCTGCTGTCGTTATGCCGAAAAGCTGCTGTTCCAGTCTATATACGCCTTCTGTGTCTATGGCGTTGAACATATAGTTCGGCCATTTGCCCAAGATGAAGTATGTCGCGCCGAAGATGCCTATGGGGATGAGGACTATGAGGGCGCTGACAAGCTGTCTCGCTGTCTTGCCGGGATTCATAGTTGTTTCTTTACGTGTGCGATGCGGTAGAACGCGGTGAAGTTGGCAAGCACAGCTATCAGCCCTTGTGAGACATATACGAACCACAGGGAGTCGAAGCCTGTGCAGCCCTGCAGAAAGCCTGCGAGAATCATTCCTGCTATCGTGACCACCACTCTTTCTGGCCGCTGCATCAGTCCGACGCTGCATGAGACACCGAGCCCTTCAGCCCTTGCCCTGACATAGCTGACCATGATGCTTCCGATGAGCGACAGGAATGTGGTCACTGCAGCCCAGTTGTGGCCGGTCTGCGTGAAGTAGAATGCCAGTCCGGAGAGGGTCAGCAGTTCGCAGTATCTGTCAAGCACAGAATCGTAGAATGCCCCAAACGTGGAGCAGAGATTTGCCGTGCGCGCCATATATCCGTCCACCATGTCCATGACAGACGAGATGATGATGACGATGCCTGCCCATCCTATCAGGCTGTAGTCGCCGGGCTGCTTCATGGCGGCATAGACGAGGATGGCGGCGCCTGCGCCGTTGCCCAGCATGCCGAGTGTGGTGACGACGTTGGGTGTGATGCCGAGGCGCACTGCCACTCTCACTCCAGGGTCTATCACTTTGTAAACGAACTGTTGTATGCCGCTGCGTATGTTCTTGTATATTGACATTGTTCTTTTTCTTTGTTTCTGAATGGTTTTTCCTTTTCCCGTCGGGTTGTCGTTGCCTGCGGGCGTTCCGCGCTCCGTTGCCGGGAGTCCCGCTGTCATGGTGCCGCCCTGTTGCATGCCTTGCGTCAGTCTCTCGTAACTGCCCTCCTGTAAACGTAGTGCTTCTGCATGAGGAAATTCCAGAAGACAGCGACAAGTATCGACGTCACGGCCTTCACGGCGAGCACTAAGGCGAGCCTTGTCTGCGTGTGCCCGGCATAGCAGTAGCATATAGCGTTGACGGCTTTGACGCCCCATTCTGTGCCTGCGGTGTTGAGGATGACGCTGCCTATCCATACGAGGGCGTATCTCATGGCGACGCTTCTCTTGCTTCTCGTCGTGCCGTTGAAGGTCCACCTGTAGTTGATGATGCAGTTGACGACCCCTCCTGTGACGGCTCCGGCGGCAGTGCTAAACACCACATGTGCCGCAATGCTGAATATTGCGGCCGTCATCACGAAATCCGCGAAAGTGGAGATCATGGATGATATTTGTGCTTTTCCGAACTCGAGTGCTCCGTGTCTGTTCATTCTGCCGTCAGGTTTTCCTTAAGCCGCTTCGCTGCCGTCCGTCTTTTTCCCTTTCGGTTGTGGGTGGTGTCCTCACATGCAAAGCTGCTGTATCTGCCGTGCTGCGAAAAGTGTGAGAGCGCCGTATATGCCGGCGAGGATATCGTCGAGCATCACTCCCCATCCTCCGTGTACGTTCTTGTCTAACCACCGGCACCCCCATGGCTTCAGTATATCGTATATTCTGAACAAAAGAAACGCTGCGGCAATGTAATACCACTGTCGCATCGGGGGCACAACAAGCAGCGTAATCCACACCCCTACCATCTCGTCTATCACGATGCGCGAGGCATCCTCGCCCCAGAACCTCTCCATGCGGTTGATCGGGGCTATGCTCAAGAGTGTGCCGGCCGCTATCAGAATGGCTGTTATGGTTGTTGATAGATAGTATTCAGGAAGCAGGAAGGTATATATGCACCATATCGCCGTGGCGGCGGCGGCACCTGCCGTGCCGGGCGCGATGGGTGAGAAACCCGCTCCGAAACCGGTGCATACCAGCACATCGCAGAGCGACGGCTTGCCTGTTGCTTCGTTCTTGTGTGATGACGGTTGTTCTGTCTGTTCGTTCATCATTTCATGTGACACAGCATGACGCTTTGTCTGTTTGGATGTCTTATTTTGATGCAAATTTATAAAAAATGTATCATAACAGACAAAACTTAATGAAAAAAATATGTTTTCGTAAGATTATTTAAACTTTTGCATATCCATTATTGCTCAATTGTTGCCGAAATGCGCAACAGTGTGAAAAAAGAAGTGAAAATTTTGTGTCAAATAAAATAAAATCATTACCTTTGCACTACATTATAAATATGTTATGTGGTTTGCATACTTAAACCGAAGGCGGAAAGTAGTGTCTTTCGGTTCCTGGCCGGTTGGGGCTCTCCTCTCCGGGCTGTGTCGCTCTTTGGCTGTTGACGTGTGCAATTCTGCTTTTTTCTTTATTTTGTTGAATACAATGTCATTGAATATTTCTGACAAAAGGATGACGGAACTGGTTGAACGTCTTTCAACCAACAACGCGATGCAGAAACTCTATCATGAGCATAGAGACGGATGTCCGTTACCTTCAGGTAAGGTGCTTGGTGAAATTGTTGACTTGATGAGAGCCATTGTCTTCCCCGGTTATTTCGGTAAGTCGAACATCTTTCTTAATTCCTTGCGCTATCCCATAGGAGCCAATGTCCAGCAGATGCGTGATTTGCTTGAAGAGCAGATACTGGCGGGCCTGTGTTTCGCAAACGCCAGTGCCGCTTCTGACCACAACCGGGAAACGGAATTTGTCTTGCTCGAAGAGAAGCGGCGGCAGGCAGTGGAGATGGCATGGAAAGTAATTGAGAGGCTGCCCCACCTGCAGTCTATGCTTGCCACTGATGTCGAGGCGGCTTACAACGGTGACCCTGCGGCAGAGAACTACGGCGAGATCATATCATGCTACCCCGTCATCCGTGTGTTGACGAACTATCGTCTTGCCCACGAGCTGTATGTGCTCGGCGTGCCTCTGATTCCACGTATCCTCACGGAGATGGCGCATTCTGAGACGGGGATAGACATTCACCCCGGAGCGCAGATAGGCCGTCATTTCACCATCGACCACGGGACGGGCGTTGTCATCGGCGCAACATGTATCATCGGCGATAACGTGAAGCTCTACCAGGGAGTGACACTCGGGGCGAAGAGCTTCACCCTCGACAGCAACGGCAATCCCGTAAAGGGCGTTCCCCGCCACCCGATACTTGAGGATGATGTCATAGTATATAGCAACGCCACGGTTCTCGGACGTATCACGATAGCGAAGGGAACTGTCATCGGAGGCAATATATGGGTTACGGAGAGTACAATGCCGGGAGAACGTCTGGTTCAGGCACGCAAGAGCCGGAGAAAAAGCCGCTACGACGACATCCTCGTCACCCCAGACGACTACGGTCTCCTTTAGCCTCGCTTTGTCCGCCCTGCGTAGTTTGTGGCGGACATCGTGAGTATGCCAATCTGAAAACGAAAACAAAGAACCTACATAGAATCATAAAATGGAATATGAAATGATAGCCAAGACCTTCATGGGTCTTGAACCAGTGCTTGCAAAAGAGCTGGTCGGTCTGGGTGCGTCGAATGTCCAGATAGGCCGGCGTATGGTCTCCTTTACGGGCGACAAAGAGATGATGTACCGTGCCAATTTCCATCTCCACACGGCGATACGCATTCTGAAACCCATCAAGCGCTTCAGGGCGTCGTCGGCAGACGATGTGTATGAGGGCGTCAAATCCATCGACTGGAGCGACTATCTTGACGAACGGCAGACGTTCTCTGTCGATTCTGTCGTGTATTCGGAAGATTTCCGCAACTCGCGTTTCGTCACATACAGGGTGAAGGACGCTATCGTCGATCAGTTTATCGAGCGCGGCGCGCGCCGCCCGAACATCTCCGTTGCCAATCCCGACCTGCGTCTCAATATACACATCTCGGAGAACAGCTGTACACTCTCGTTGGATTCCTCCGGCGAATCGTTGCACCGCCGCGGTTATCGCCAGGAGAGTGTCGATGCTCCGTTGAACGAGGTGCTTGCCGCAGGCATGATTCTCATGACAGGATGGAAGGGCGACACAGACTTCATCGACCCCATGTGCGGGTCGGGCACGATATTGATTGAAGCCGCGCTCATCGCGCAGAACATGGCTCCCGGTGTCTTCCGCAAGGAGTACGCTTTCGAACGCTGGCATGATTTCGACCGTGAGCTGCTCGACGAGATATACAACGACGATTCCAAAGAACGTGAGTTCACGCACAAGATCTACGGCTACGATATCGACATCAAGGCTGTGAACACGGCACGCATCAATGTCCGGGCAGCCGGCCTGACGAAGTGCATAGAGGTAGAATGTGCAGATTTCAAGGATTTCACACAGCCTTCCGGTCCTGCTATCATGGTGTGCAACCCGCCCTACGGCGAGCGCATCTCCACCCCGAACCTTCTCAACACCTATCGCATGATAGGCGACCGCCTGAAGCATCAGTTCCAGGGCAACGAGGCATGGATTCTCTCTTATCGCCAGGAGTGTTTCGAGGCTATAGGTCTGAAACCCTCGCTCAAAGTCCCGCTCTACAACGGCTCGCTCGAATGTGAGTTTCGTAAATACGCTGTCTTTGCAGGTCGCCTTGCCGACTTCCGCGAGAAGGGCGGCATCGTGAAGACAGAAGAAGAGCTGAAGCAGATGGCCGAGAAGCATCGCTTCAAACAACACCGTGAGTTCAAGGAGCGTCTCGATGCTGACAAAGAGGAACAGCAGCCCTACTTTGGCGTTGACGACAACGATGAGGATGATATACGCACGTTCCGCTTCCGCTCTCTCGAACGCCGCTCGTCAAGCGAGGCAGCGAAACGCGGCGGCAGAGAACGCCACCGTTTCTCAAACCACGACAGCGGGCTGAACGACCCGCGCGACAACCGCCGCGGCTACGAGCGCAAGCCATACGGGAAGAATGAACGCCGTGCTTTCGACCGCGACCGCGCTGAACGCCGCGGCTACGCCTCCGACCGCCGCGATTCTGACCGCCGCGGCAACCTCTCTGACCGCCGCCGCATGTTCGGTGACGACGACGGCTGATGCCCCACATGCTCCACTGACATCATTCACCTCCCCCCGATAATCCTTACCTTCCATTCATAAACATGAAAGAAACGATATTGTCAGCCTTGATTCTTATGACAACCCTAAGCGGTAACAGCCAGCAGCTGAAACAGTTCACCCTCGAAGACCTCAACTTCGGCGGCAAGAACTATCGTGCCATGTCGCCCAGGACGCTGCGCCTCTGGTGGCAGGGCAACACCCTTGTCAATAGCGACACCCTTGCACAACCGGCCACCTATCCGCAGGTCTTCGCGCGCGAACATAATATCTATGTCCAATCCTCCGTAGGCAGCCAGCCTGTCCGCGTGACAGCCGACGGATGCCGCCAGATTGTCTATGGCGAGGCAGTCCACCGCAACGAGTTCGGCATCGAGACCGGAATCTTCCCCTCCCCGGACAAGACAGCCTTTGCGTTCTATCGTATGGACCAGTCGATGGTCACAGACTATCCGCAGGTGAACACCTTCACGCGCATCGCCTCCTGCGAGCCCGATGCCTATCCCATGGCGGGTATGAAGAGCCACAAGGTGACGGTCGGCGTATATGACATCGCTGCCGGAACGACGGTGTGGCTTGACCTCGGCGATGTCACAGACCGCTATTTCACTAACATCACATGGTCGCCGGACGGGAAAGCCATCTATCTCTTCGAACTGAACAGAGACCAGACAGACACCTCGCTTGACGTCTATTCTGCCGAGACGGGCAAGAAGCTCCGCACCCTTTACACCGAACACTCGGACAAATATGTCGAGCCGCTCCATCCTGTCAGCTTCCTCCCGTGGGACAGCGACAAGTTCCTGCTGTGGAGCGACCGCGACGGCTTCCGCCATCTCTATCTCATGGACACTCGCGGACGTATGCTCAAACAAGTGACTAAAGGCCCGTTCGTCGTCAGGGACCTTGTCGGCTTCTGCCCCAAGACAAGGAGTGTCATCATAGCCACCAACGAACTCAACCCCCTGCAGAGCAACCTCTTCTCCGTTAAGCTTTCCGACTGCCGCCGCACACTCCTTGACAACGGCATCGGTCTGCACAGCGGCAAGCTGTCTGCCGACGGCACGATGCTTCTCGACACCTACTCCGCACCCGACGTGCCCCGTGCATATGACATCATAAACACCGTGTCGCGGAAGCGCACCGAACATTTCCGCTCTCCCGACCCCTGGGTCGGATATGCCGTCCCCGCCTACCGCACTGGCACCCTGAAGGCGGCCGACGGTGTCACAGACCTCTACTACCGGATGGTCCTGCCGCCAGACTTCGATGCCTCGAAACGCTATCCCGCCGTCGTCTATGTCTATGGCGGTCCTCATGCACATCTTGTAGATGCCTCGTGGCATTGGGCGTCGCGCTCGTGGGAGACTTACATGGCGCAGAAAGGATATGTCGTCTTTGTGCTTGACAGCCGCGGCTCCGAACACCGTGGCAGGGATTTCGAGCAGGCGACATTCCGCAACCTCGGTGTCTGCGAGATGGAAGACCAGATGTGCGGAGTCGCTTTTCTCAAGTCCCTGTCCTACATCGACAGCAGCCGTCTTGGCGTTCACGGATGGAGCTTTGGAGGCTTTATGGCCATCTCGCTCATGACGACATATCCTGATGTCTTCAAGGTCGGCGTGGCGGGCGGCCCCGTCATAGACTGGAAATGGTATGAGGTGATGTACGGCGAACGGTATATGGATACGCCTGAACAGAACCCTGACGGCTACGCCCGTACCTCGTTGCTGGCAAAAGCCGGGAGTCTGAAAGGCAGGCTGCAGATCATCATCGGCATGAACGACCCTACGGTCGTCCCGCAGCATGCGCTGCAGTTCCTTGACGCCTGCATCAAGAGCGGCACACAGCCCGACTTCTTCGTCTATCCCGGCGAGGGACACAATATGCGCGGACATGCCAGCGTCCATCTGCATGAGCGCATCACACGATATTTTGAAGATTATCTGAAATAGGTCTCTTTTTGTTGAAACACGACACGTCAACCGACAAAACAAGAAAATACAATGAACATATTACTGTTAGGCTCGGGCGGCAGAGAGCACGCCCTTGCGTGGAAGATAGCACAGAGTGCAAAGTGTGAGAAACTCTTCATCGCCCCCGGCAATGCCGGGACACAGGGCGTTGGAGGTAAAGGCGAGAACGTCTGCATCAAGGCAGACGATTTTGAGGCTCTGAAAGACTTTGTCGCCGCCAATGCCGTTGACATGGTTGTAGTAGGTCCGGAAGACCCCTTGGTGAAAGGCATCTACGACGATTTCCTGCATGACAGCCGCACGGCCTCTGTCCCCGTTATCGGTCCGTCGAAAGCGGGCGCTGTGCTCGAGGGGTCGAAAGATTTTGCCAAGGCGTTCATGAAACGCCACAACATCCCTACGGCAGCCTATGCCACCTTCGACGGCGAACATCTTGAGGACGGGCTGCAGTTTCTCGAGACGCTTCAGCCGCCCTATGTGCTGAAGGCCGACGGGCTGTGCGCCGGGAAAGGCGTTCTCATCCTCCCCACACTCGACGAGGCGAAGCAAGAACTGCGGGACATGCTCGGCGGAATGTTCGGCAACGCCTCCTCGCGTGTCGTCATCGAAGAGTTCCTCTCTGGCATAGAGTGCTCTGTCTTCGTCCTCACCGACGGGAAAGACTACAAGCTCTTGCCCGAGGCGAAAGACTACAAGCGCATTGGCGAGGGAGACACCGGCCTCAACACCGGCGGCATGGGTTCTGTCAGTCCCGTTCCCTTCGCCGACGCCGAATGGATGGCAAAGGTTGAGAATCGCATCATACGTCCCACGGTAGAAGGACTTGCGGCAGAAGGCATCTGCTACAAAGGCTTCATATTCTTCGGGCTCATCAATGTCGGAGGCGAGCCCATGGTCATAGAGTACAACTGCCGCATGGGCGACCCGGAGACTGAGAGCGTCATGCTGCGCCTGAAGTCAGACATCGTCGATCTCTTCGAAGGCGTTGCCGAAGGCAATCTCTCAGCACGCCAGACAGAGTTCGACCCGCGCGCCGCCGTCTGTGTCATGCTCGTCTCGGGAGGCTATCCCGGCAGTTACAAGAAAGGCTATGCCGTCACGGGCATCGACGAAGTGGAAGGCTCCGTCGTCTTCCATGCCGGCACGGCACTCTCCGGCGACACCGTGGTGACGAACGGCGGACGCGTCATCGCCGTCTCCTCCTATGGCAGCGACAAGGCTGAAGCCCTGGCGCAGTCCTTCGCCCAGGCGGAGAAAATACATTTTGAAGGCAAGTATTTCCGTTCTGACATCGGGAAAGATCTCGCGTGATTAGTGATGGATAGAAAGAAACGCATCGCCACAAACCGTTGGGCACTGCCCGTAGCGCTGCTCTTCAGCACGTCGCTATGGGCGGTGCGTCTTGTTGTCCGTCCCTCCGGATGGCCGGCATTCCTCATCTTCATCCTCAGCGTATCGCTGATGGTTGAGATCAACAACCGCAACGCCCTCATGCGCCAGTACAGCCGTATGGTCAGCTGCTCGTACATCGCCCTGATGATGATGTGCGACGATCTCCTGTCAGACATCCGTGCAATGGCTGTTCAGAGTGCCGTCATCATCTCCCTGCTGCTCATCTTCTCCACCTACCAGCAGCGCGGCAGTGTGGGGCGCAAATATTGGGCATACCTCTTCATAGGCCTTGCGTCGATGGCCTGGCCGCCGATGCTCCTCCTCGTCCCCGTCTGGTGGATAGGCGAGGCATCCTGTCTCATGTCCTTCACGGGCAGGTCGTTCGTAGCCTCCCTCTTCGGCATCGCCACTCCGTTCTGGACAGTGACACCCCTCTTCTTCGTGCCCGGGGTGCGCGGGTTCGTTCTTCAATGCTTCACAGCCTTCGTCCCCGAGGGAGAGACGCTCCGTCTCCTCGCCTCCCCGGGAGAGATCATCCTCCGTCCCCTTCCCTTTGACAATATGCAGGCCGGCGTTGCAGCATTCCTTGTGGTTCTCTTTCTCGTCTCCGCAATCCGTTATTTCAGGCAGAGCAGCGCCGACAAGATACACGTCCGTATGCTCTACCAGTTCTTCACCCTCCTTTCCTCCGTCTCCCTCCTTCTCTTCCTCGTTGTCACGCTGTTCCCCCTCTTCAGTCCCACGGCATGGCATCTGCCCCTCGCCGTCTTCATCGCCTCTGCCGCCCCGCTTGTCGGGCATTACGTGACATTCTCCTCCGGCCGTCTCTCCGCCCTTGTTTTCTGGCTTTCTTTCTCCGCCGCCGTCATCACCGCCATTGTCCGTACGACCGTCTCACTCATCTGAACCGCATATACGCATTATGACCGAAACCCTTATCCCCATCCTTGAGAGCTACGGCTACTGGGGTATGTTCGTCGCAGCCTTCGTGGCAGGCAGTTTCTTCCCCTGGAGCAGCGAGGCGATAATGCTCTCCCTCTATGCCGCAGGCCTGCATCCCTTGCCCCTCGTTGTCTATGCCAGTGCTGGCAACATTCTCGGCTCCATGTTCAACTACTGGGTTGGCAGTCTCGGCAGGACAGACTGGATACACCGCTACCTGCATGTCAGCGAGGCGTCATTGGACAAGGCCCGGCGGTTTATGAGAGGCAGAGGCGCATGGATGGGATTCTTCGCCTTTCTGCCCCTCATAGGCAGTGCCATCACCATCCTCCTGGGACTCATGCGCGCCAACCTCCTCGTCACCCTCCTATCCATCTCTATCGGGAAGGTGCTGCGCTATGCCTTGCTCATGTTTTCAGTTGACAAGGTTTTCAGTTGACAGGCTGACGGGATGTTTCCTTGAACTTGCGAAAAAAAACGGGTCGGCAACAGTAATCCTGTTGTCTCTGTTGTCGTTAAAAAAAAGATTATTCCCTGCATCTGGTGTTTTTTACGACAACAAAGACAACAGTGACAACAAGCCTTCTTTAAACGGAAAAGTTGTCTCTGTTGTATGTCACCTCGTGACATCCGCAGTTGCGTCCGTTCTTTCCGTTGTTCCTGTTGTCTCTGTTGTCGTTAAAAATATCAACAGTTGTCGTTAAAAATATCAACAGTTGTCGTAAAAATAAGGAATCAGCGTTGTCGTTAAAAAAAGCATCAGTCAGTCTTGAACTCCGAGGGCAGGAATCCCGTCTCGCGTTTGAAGAATTTGACGAAGTACGACGGGTCGTCGAATCCGAGATGGTAGGCAACCTCCTTCCCCGTCATGTTCGAATAGCGCAGCAGCCGTTTCGCCTCGAGCGCCATCCTGCCGTTGATGAAGGCGAGAGGTGTCTTCCCCGTACATTCTATGACACTGTTTGACAGCGTCTTTGTCGAGACGTTGAGTTTCCCCGCATATTCTTTCACGGTGTGCATGGACGTCATCCGTTCTTCCACCATCTTGCGGAACATGACAAAAAGGCGGTGAGACGGCCGCCACTCGTCAAGCCTGTGCGCCATAGCCTGTGTGCTGTGGCGGTTCACGGTGATGATGAAGATTTTCAGGTATGCCATCAGGATGTCCTGATGTCCGAAAGCGTCGCTGTGTCCCGTCTCCTCGCGCATCCTGCCGACGATGCCGTCCAGGGCTTCTGCCGTGGCGTCGCTGACGGTGTAGAGCGGTTCGCCGTCGAAGGTGTTGAACATATTGTATTTTATGAAAATGTCCTCCGTCCTGTCCGCTCCGCTCATCGTGTCGGTGCAGAACCTTATTATGACACCCCGGCTCTGCATCGGGTTGTCGAAGAAATGCACCTGGCCGGGCGATATGAACAGCAACGTGTTGCGCACGATGTTATAACGTCTGAAATCTACCGTGTGAAAGCCGCCGTCGGTCTGAAACCATATTATCTCGTAGAAGGTGTGGACGTGGGGAACCGTGTTGTCCATCTCGTCGTTGAGAAAGTGCTGCGGCATGTCGAGCAACTGGATGCTTGCGCCGCGAGGCGCATTGCACACCATGTTGTACAACTGTTGAATCTGATGTGTCCTTTCCATTGTATTGTCTGGGTGTAAGGGAGACAGGTTTTGGATTATGGTGCAAAATTACACAATTTATTCAAGACGCGCATGGTGTTTTCAGAAAAATGTGTTGCAATAAAGGAAAAAAATAGGCTCCGGTGTGCCCCGCCTTCCCGGATTTACCACATGTTTTCCGTTTTTTTTTCGTCTTTCCGGGCATAAACCCGTAATTTTGTACGCGAAAACAATATCAACCAATCAAAAAACTGAAGAAAATGAAGACAAAGTATTCTGGAACACAGACAGAGAAGAACCTCGAGACCGCTTTCGCGGGCGAGAGCCAGGCACGTAATAAATACACATATTTCGCATCGGTTGCGAAGAAGGAGGGTTATGAGCAGATAGCCGCCCTCTTCCTCCAGACGGCGGAGAACGAGAAAGAGCATGCGAAGTTGTGGCTGAAGGAACTTGAGGGCATCGGCGACACAGCACAGAACCTTGCCGCCGCAGCAGACGGCGAGAACTACGAATGGACGGACATGTACGAAGGCTTCGCAAAGACGGCAGAAGAAGAGGGCTTCAAGGCTCTCGCAGCAAAGTTCCGTCTCGTGGCCGCCATCGAGAAACGCCACGAGGAGCGTTACCGCGCCCTGCTGAAGAACGTGGAGACGGCTGCCGTATTTGAGAAGAGCGAGGTGAAGGTGTGGGAGTGCCGCAACTGCGGACACATCGTTGTAGGGACAAAAGCCCCGAAAGTCTGTCCGACATGCCAGCATCCGCAGTCATACTTCGAGATACATGTAGAGAACTATTGATGCCAGACGCTTCCGGGGACGTGGATGAAGCCTTTCAGGGTCGCGTCACATGAAGCGGGCATATACAGACGGCAGAACAGCCATATCCCCTTTTACGGGACAAGATGCTGTTCTGCCGTTTTCCGTTTCCTGCTACATGCCGGGGACGGGGAGCGCCGTAAGACCTGCCGCATCGTCTGTAAGCATGAAGGCGGGCTGATCTGTCGGTTTTGGCTTTATATCTGTAGTTCCCGGCTTTAGAGATTTTGTTGTAAGAATTAAACAATCTCGTCCTTTTTTCATAAGCAGGTAGGTGTGCAGAATTGTTTTTTCTAACTCAAGACAGCCTGTCTGTGACATACTGTCAGGAAACAAGAGGCCGTTTTTTCACGACAACAGAGACACGCCCTGCGTCTGATGGTTTTTTACGACAACAGAGACAACAATGCCAACGGGAAGAACGGGCCAACGGGGATGTCACGAGGTGACATACAACAAAGACAATAAGATTACTGTTGTCAACTCGTTAACTATTCGCAGGTTATCAAATTGCGAAACTCAAGTAAACAATTAATCTGGACGTAGCGATACGTCATCGTGGAGACACTTGCAAATATTCTGCTATTTCCGGATTATCCAATGAAAAGTGTTAAAATCATGATCTTCTGATAATAATATCCTCTAAAAGTTTTCTCTTTTCCAATAATCTTTGTACCTTTGAAGCGGATTTCATTCCGGTGAGCCAATGGCTTCCACCGATGATTTCCAATAACATTGTGGGTAAATAAAAGCATTCGCTATTATTCGCGTTCAGCCAAAAGCGTAGGAAACTTTCATGGATATAACGTAACAAGAATAATATGTGACAGGGTGTCCGTAGATATA
>SFIS01000100.1 GCA_004555245.1 Bacteroidales bacterium | reverse complement strand
GCGGTGGACACCGTTGCCTCGGACTATGCGCTTCCCGCTATCGGGGCACGCTCGGGACTTTCACCCATTAGATTATGCCCATGTCGGGCGAACAAAAAACGCAGGGCAGCAAGATGCTGCCCTGCGAGAGAGAGAAATTATAGATTCATCATTCAATGAGCGTGTTGTAGTCACATTCCTTGTTAGGAATAGCCCACTGCCAACGGTTAATCTCATCAGCCTTGATTGTGATGGCAAATGTCGAGCAGAAGCTGCCGGGGCTTGCAAGGCCCTTTGACACGGTAAGCTTCTTGCGCACGATGTCTTTCTTCCAGCGCTTGAAGTCTGTCCAGTCAAAGCCTTCACCGAATAAGTCGAAACGGCGGTAGGTCGTCACCTCGTCAAGAAGGTCGGCACCGGTCTTTGTAGATTTCGTGTAAGCCGGATCAAAACGCTTTGTCACGTCGTAGAGCAACTGCTGTGCCTCACTGTCCTTGCCGAGATGGCAGTCTGCCTCTGCCTCGATATAGTACATCTCTGATGCACGGAAGAGATTGAACGAGCCGCCGCCAGGCATGAATGCCGCACGGAGCTTGAACTGCATATAGCCGTAGATCGCTGATGTGTTATAGACATAGCCGGATTCCTTGCCACGGGTGAACATCGTGCCCTTTTTCGTGCATCCGTAACTGTCCATTTCCTTGAACTCCGTATCTGTCTGAGGCACGAGGAAGAGATCACGGCGAACGTCAGTGGCAGGAATCTTGTCAATAAGCTCCTTTGAGATGGCTACAGGATAAGTGCGGCTGGCTGAAGCTGAAGAGTTGGAACCGATGTAAGCGAAATAGCTGTAGTAGTAGAGTGTCTGGTCTTCTGCCTCATAAACGCCCCACATCCATTCGCTGTTCGGAGCATTGAAACCAGCGGCGTAGTCATTTGCGCTCATGAGAGTGTAGCCGGAGCGTGCCTTTGCTGCACAGTCAGCTGCTGTCGCCCAGTCCTCACGATAGAGGGCGGCACGTGCCTTGACGGCGTATGCCACACTGAGGTCTGGAAGATAGAACTCGCTTGATGCACGCTTTCCGCCAGACTTGCCGAAGAGGGCGATAGCATCGTCAAGGTCCTTGTAAATCTGCTCGAATGTCTCGGCAAGTGTTGAAAGCGGTGCGTCTTGCGGTGCAAGAGGGTCTGTGGCTGACGTACGTAGCACGATGCCGTTTGCCGCCCCATTCTCTGAGTCGCACCAGCGGATGCCGTACATCGTTGACAGCTGATAGAAAGCGTAAGCACGAAAGACAAGAGCCTGGGCCTTGATAAACGCCTTGTCTGACTCCGGGCCCGCAGCTGCATCGACATTATCTATAATCTGGTTGGCATTGCCGATGAGCTTATAGTAATAGTACCAGATGTAATAGTTGTAAGACGTAGTCTTGCTGTTTTTGTACGTAGCAAGGTTGTTCCACAGCGAAGCCCATCCCGTCTGCTTGCATTTCTGGGTGTCGTTGCCATTGAAATTGTTGCACCAGTTCTTTATCGTACCCTCACCGTTCATGCCCTGCGTGCTAAGATACTGCGTTGTCATCATCTTGGCAACGCCGTTGAGTGCAAGAGCGCAGTTCTCTGTTGTGGAGAATGCGTTTGTGGTAGAGGTTTGGTCATTCGGCACAGTATCAAGATAATCGCTGCTGCACGAAGCAAGCACCATTGAGGATGCTGCCGTGAAAATTAATATATACTTTTTCATGATTGTATGCGTTTTTTTGATTAGAACTTGACGTTAAGACCGACAGAGAACACACGCGGCGTAACGAGATAGTTGTATTGCGTGCCGTTGAAGGTCTGCTGCGGGTTCATACCCTTACGTGCTGTCTTGGTGAAGAGGTTCTCGCATGCCACATTAACAGAAACGCCCTGAAGCTGCACCTTGTTCACAAGGCTCTTCGGAAGCTGATAGCCGATGTTGAGGTTCTTCAGACAGATATAGCTTGCAGAGGTGAGCCAGCGTGATGATGTGGTGTTGACCTGTGAACTGATGTTGTAGTCGAGAACAGGGACATCGCCTGACCATATCGCGCTCGTCTCGGTGGCGTCTTCAACTGTCCATGACTTCAATGCGTCGATATGGAAAGAAGAAGGAGTAGATCCTGCCTGCATCAACGACTGGTAGTTGTAGTCGATGACCTTGCCGCCTATCTGATATGTGAAGAGGGCGTTGAGAGAGAGCTGCTTCCATGTCACGCCGAAATTGAAGCTGCCATATACAGGAGCGATGGCTGAACCGTGGAACTCTTTCTTTGCATAGTTAGAGACGTATGAATACGGAACACCGTCGATGACTACAACATTTTGAAGGTCGGCCCCTTTTATCTCTTTCGCTACATACTCTCCGGTTTTGTCAACTTCCCAGTTGCCGTACTTCACACCGTCAAGCTCGAAGCGATAGCTGTTTCCCTGAGCGTCACCGTCGTTGAACTTATAGAGAGAATAACCGTTCTTGGAATCAACGCCTTCGTAGGTATATATGTAGAAGTCATAACGTGAGCGGCCTTCCATGATGTATTTCGTACCGTCAATGATTCCGTCCTTGTTCTGCTCCGGAAGTTTCGTGACCTTATTCTTTATAAAGGTGAGGTTGGCACCTACATTGACTCTCCAGTCCTTGTCCTTATAGACATCAACATCCGTCGAAACCTCGAAGCCGCGGTTAACGATGGTGCCGAGGTTCTTTGTCACGACAGACTCGGCAGAGCCTGAAGTCGTGGCACCGGAAGAAAGCGGAAGATATACATCAAAGAGGAGGTCTTTGTTGCGTTTGTCGAAATATTCCATGCTGAGATTCCAGCGGTTGAAGAGGCGTGCCTCGACACCGATACCCCATGACTGGCCTGTCTCCCACTTCAGATTCTTGCTCGGGAACTGTGTGAGATAGAGCGCGCCCTTGTTGGCGTTCTGCTCCATTGTGTAGAGTGCCTGATATGCATAGTAGCCCGCACCGGCGTCGTTACCTACCTCACCGTAGTCAGCGCGGAGTTTCAGGTAGTTCACAAACTTGTATTCCTTCATGAATTCCTCGTTGGAGATAATCCAGTTGGCGCCAAGCGACCAGAATGTACCCCAGCGTGAATCCTTGTGGAAGCGTGACGAACCGTCGCGGCGGATGCTTGCCTCTACATTGTAACGGTCGGCATAGTTGTAACGTACACGGCCGAGATAAGATTCTGTCTTGTATTCATAGTCTGCACCGTCGAGAGACGTGATGCTCGTGAAGTTGGTGAAGTTGCCCCAGCCCGGCATAATCTCGTTGGTCTTGTAGCCGTAGAGATAGTTGTACTCGTTAGAGTAGTTCTCGTGACCTATAAGGGCATCGACTGCATGGTTGCCGAACTCACCGGCCCAGGTCAGCTGCTGCTGGAACGTGTAGTTCTTGTAGCTGTACTCTTCACGCTTTGAACGTCCTAATGAGCCTTTACCGTCACCGATGATGGCACTGTTGTAGGTGTAGTTGCGGCTGTTGCGAGTGTTGAGGTTGCCCTTTACGATAGCGTTGAAACCGTAAGGGAGGTTAAGCTCGATATAGGCTGTCGCATTCATGGTGTTGCGAACTGTCTTGTCGTAGTTCAGCTCATTCTCGTAGAACACGTGACGGTCCACATACTGGTTACGGGTAAGGATGACATTGCCGTTCTCGTCGATATATGAACCCGGGTCGTACTGCTTGTTTCCAAAAAGGTCAAGGATATACTCGCCGGTCGTCACATCATGCAGATGCACAGGATAGACAGGGGCGATATTGCGGGCGTACATGAACACGTTGGTGTAGCTGGCATCTGAGCTACCGTTCGTGTTCGTGAGGTTCTGATGGCTGGCATTCATCTGCAGACCGGTCTTGAACCATGAGACAGGACGGACATTCAATGCCACACTGCCGGAGAAACGCTCGAAGCCGGAATCTTTCAGATAGCCGTTCTCGTCCAGATAGCCGGCTGAGAAACGATAGTCGGCCTTGTCATTGCTGCCGTTGGCGTTGATGTTATACTCCTGACGGTAGCCGGCACGTACACCGAAGTCGTACCAGTCGAGGTCGTCAACATAACCGGGAAGGATGCTCGCGTCGGCTGCCATCTTGCCGTTTGCGTCAAAGAGAGCATCGTTGGGCTTGTTGAAGATGTTGAGATAAACGATTTCGTCGATGAGGTTCTTTGATGCATAGGCAGCAGCAGTCGCTGCATCCTCACCGTTGCCCGAAATACGCGAGTTGCGCAGGTTCTGCCACTCAAGCTCCATCCACTGGCGGGCGTCTGCACGGTCATACTCCGGCACACCGCGGCTGTATGTTCCCTGCTTGATGTCGAGAGACACGTTCAGCTTGCCCATCTTGCCTTTCTTCGAGGTGATGAGGATGACACCGTTAGATGCACGGTTGCCGTACAAGGCGGCAGAAGCCGCATCCTTCAACACGGAGATGGATTCGATGTCGGCAGGGTTGAGGTCGGAGATGTTGCCGCCGAACGGTACGCCGTCAAGAACATAAAGCGGAGACGAAGAACCGTTGACCGTTCCGACACCACGGATGCGAATCGAAGGGTCTGTTCCTGGAGCTCCGTATGTGCTGTTGACCTGCACACCGGCTACTGTGCCTTCAAGGGCTGTCGTCACACTCGAGGTGGGACGCATCTCGATGGCCTCGCTCTTCACTGACTGGATGGCACCGGTAAGAGAGGTCTTCTTCTGTGTACCGTATGCCACCACTACGACTTCTTCCAGACCTGCCGCGTCAATGTCAAGCTCTGTCCTGACATTCTGGCCGGACTTTACAATGCGGGAAATCATGCCTACATAAGATATCTCAAGACGAGAACCCTCTGAAGGCACACTGATAGAATACTTGCCGTTGACATCCGTTACGACACCCTTGCTCGTACCAAGGACCTTTACCGAGGCACCTGCAATAGGGAGACCGTCCTCTGAACTGATGACAACACCACTGACTGTCGTCTGTGCCCATGCGCTGACTGTCATAATCAGGCATAGTGTCATTAAAGTTAGAATTCTTCTCATACGTTTTACTTTTATGTTGGTTAATATATTGGTGTTCTGTTATGACAATCAAATCCGAAGCATCACGTGCCTCACATTCTCACATCTACAGAAAGGTAAAGTCATTATATGTAAACCGGTGACGGCTCCACGCCGTATCACTCGTTTACCATAACACCTCATGCCTTTCGACTTCACGTCGGAGAGATGTGGCTTATGCGATACCTTTCACTCGACAGTGATTGGTCAAACATACAATGACTTTACACTATTCTTAAAAGGTCTCCTTTTGACAATCTAAAACTATTACATTAATGGTAATTTTTTAATGTTATATATCTACTATTGTTTAACTTGTGTTTTTTGTCTGTATTGATTCAAAACTTGTACTTGAATATATATATGTTACAATTTGTCTCATGATTATTCTAATCACATTGCAAAGATACACTTTTCTTTTTAACAAACAAAAAAAAAAAAAAGATATGTTAATGCCTTTCCTTGATATTATTATTTTTTTTGCATTATCCACCAATATCTAAACATATTTTCACACTTTCACATAGTAATAATATCATATTCCCACAAGTTTCCTTCCTCCATGCCTCGTCTCCATCATCACCATGCCTCTCATTTCATCTCCTTTCCATGCCTCTCCTTGCCTCTCCTTCCCATGCCTCGTCTTCCATTGACATGCCTTCCTCTTTGCCACTGTTCCCCGCGGTTTTTCCGCGGGGCTCTTTCTGGCTCAGTAGAAAATCAGTGGGGATTATAGTTAGTTTATGAAATTATGATTATCTTTGCATCATGGAAAATGTTTTTCTCAAAGCAATAGCAAATGTA
>SFIS01000042.1 GCA_004555245.1 Bacteroidales bacterium | reverse complement strand
ACACTAGCAAAAAGCAATTAAAACTGGTCGCATGGAGCATCAAGATACCAAATTGACCTCTATGCGTCCACGACTGAAAGAATTAAACGACAATCCCTACTTAATTTCTATGGAAAGAACGCAATTGTCACAGACGGTTAAGGGGCTCCGCAAGGAGTTCGGCATGACACAGGAGGAACTCGCCATGAAGTCGGGCGTGGGCCTTAACTTCGTGCGCAATCTTGAGCAAGGCAAAGCTACCCTACGCATGGACAAGGTGAATCAATTGCTCGACTTGTTCAACTACACGTTGGTGGCAGCACCACGATTTAACGAGGGATAATCATTATGCGGCAAGCCAAGATATACAGAAAAGAAACGTTGGCGGGTATGCTGACGGAAGACGGGGGCGACTATACGTTCATCTACGATAGTGCCTACCTCGCCTCCCCATCGACAGTAGCCATTTCTCTCACCCTTCCATTACAGAAGGAGGCATACAGAAGTCCTGTATTGTTCCCCTTCTTCGACGGATTGATTCCCGAGGGGTGGTTGCTTGATGTTGCCTTGCGCAATACGGACATCAGCGTGCTTGACCGAATGTCGCTTCTGTTGTTGTGTTGCAAGGAGTGCATCGGCAGCGTGAGTGTACAGGAAGTAAATGGTACTTTGTAAATGCTAAATTGTCAATGAACAGGTGTTTATATTGTTATAAGGAGTTGGGCGAAGGTCAGAAGGACTTTCATCCTCACTGTGCCCGTAAGTTCTTCGGCACTGCGGATGCGCCATTGCTGGAGTACAGGCGGGAAGATCTCGATGCTCTGGCTGCACAGGTGATACAAGCGCAAACGTCTCTTACAGGAGTTCAGCCAAAGCTGTCATTGAATCTTCATAAGCATGAAGGCTCTAACCGACTCACCATCGTAGGACTTTGGGGAGACTTCATCTTCAAACCACAAACCAATACTTATCCGGAACTGCCTGAGAACGAAGACCTCACAATGCACATGGCAGAGGTTGCACGCCTAAAGGTGGTACCGCACTCGCTTATCCGACTGGCAGACAGTACCCTCGGCTACATCACACACCGCATCGACCGCACGAAGAAAGGTGAGAAGATTGACATGGAGGACCTATGCCAACTGACGCTTCATCCCACGGAGTACAAATACAAGAGTTCGTGCGAACAGATTGCCAAGACGATTGTCGCTTATAGTTCCATGCCTAAGCTTGACCTCGTGAATTTCATGCAGGTATTGTTATTCTCCTTCATCACCGGCAACAACGACATACACCTGAAGAACTTCTCGCTTTACCGTCCGAAGAAACTCTATCAGTTGACTCCGGCTTACGACCTGCTGAATGTTGCCATAGTTAACCCGAAAGACAAGGAAGAGTTGGCACTAACGCTGAATGGAAAGAAGTCGCGTCTGAAACTTTCCGATTTCCTCAAAGCTTCGGCTACGATGGGCATAGAGGAAAACGTAACCATGCAGTTGATTGCAAGTATGAAGAACGCTCTCCCTGCATGGGCGGAACTGATAAACAATTCGTTCCTCAGCAAAGATATGAAAGAAGCATACCTGGAACTAATCGACAAAAGAATCAAAGCCTTATCGAATGATTGAATTGAGGGGCGTCTTGCTCTTGTTAGGGACAAAGAAAAATGCAAGCATATACATAGAAAATTGTTGTCTCTGTTGTCGTAAAAAGGATTTTGAAAACATCTCTTTATGGATAAAGTTTGGCTTTGCCGTGATATGCCCAGATTCTTTTCTCTGTCTTTTTCTGATTCTCTTACGAAAGGGAGAGGGAAGTATCTGGGTAAACATAAATTAAGAAAACTATACTGTCGTTAACTGAAATCTGTGCGTTATTTGCTGACGCAATGTGTCGTGTTGGTTTCTGTGCGGGTATTTACGGTGTTTTTCTTAACTTCTTGAACTATAATGCGTTATAACGTTTATGGTGACAGATTGCTATTTTGCAAGGTGCAAGATAGTCTATCTAAGAGTACAAGATAGTCAATCTTGGAAGGTAAGATAGTCAAAGTGAGAATGCAAAATAGTCAATATCGGACGGCAAAAGGTATTGAATGGGAGGGTCATTCATTAGCTTTTGGAGGATGAAACAATAGTTTTCGGGTGCTGAAAGGTTAGTTTTTGTGCCTTTTGTTGATAAAAAACATCATTCGGTGTATGTTTCTCGGTATCTCTACAAGCAAATTTCAATGAAAACTCGGTGTTTTTTGGGGTTGCCCGAAGTGTTAACTGAGGTTAAACACGAATCGGTCATTAGTCTGTTATGTGCAAAAATGCAATTGATTTCATCCTTCGTTCTCTCGCCACGGCAATGAGTGAGCAGCCCAACTTAGAAAAGCCGAACCGACCCTCCAGACACAGGTGCGACAGTTGAAGTATGCACCTTCCTCGACATTGCGGATTCGTTTGAGCTCTTTCTGCTGTTATCTACGCTTTTGCGCTTTCAGCGCGACCATCACCTACATGCAATAACCCAGGGTGTCGCTACGCTTTACCCTGGGCTATGCGCTTTTGCGCTTTCAGCGCGACAATTACAAACATGAACTTCAGAATTAGGATATTCAATTTTTGCACATCAAACTGTACACCCTGATATGTCAATTCCCTTTGTCCAATATTCAAAACTCTATTTGCCAGCCCGGCACGGCAAAGGCGTGCGGGTCTCGTCATCTGCAACGGCAAGAAGCGCATGCGGAAGTGAATTATGACGAACGCCATACGCAAAGAAGGCAGACGGAACACACCGCCTGCCTTTTTTGCGTATGATATGTATATGGATTACAATCCCAAATCTTTCTTGATAGCCTCGACACGTGCGTCAGCTGCCGCATTGGCTGCGTCGAAATCTTGCGGACCTGCAAACGGAGCGGGCACCTCGCAGTAGAACTTGATCTTCGGCTCTGTGCCGGAAGGACGTACGGAAATCTTCAGGCCGTCGGCTGTGAACCACTGCAGTACGTTTGATGTGGCAGGCATGTCGATGGGGCTCTCTTTTCCGTCGGCATAGGAGAGGAGCTTCTGGAAGTCTTTCGTCAGAACGACCTCGCTTCCGGCGATGCTCTTCGGCGGGTTGTTGCGGAAGTTGTCCATCATGTTGCGTATCTCGTCGGCGCCAGACTTGCCCGGCTTCACGACGTTGATGGTTGTCTCTTTCTGGAAGCCGTATTCACTGTAAATCTCGAGAAGAAGGTCGAAGAGTGTCTTGCCCTGGTCTTTTGCCCATGCAGCAATCTCGCAGATGAGACAGATGGATGCGGGAGCGTCCTTGTCGCGCACTTTGTCGTATGGGAGATATCCGAAGCTCTCCTCGCCGCCGCCGATGTATTTGCGTTTGCCTTCGAGTTCCCTGATGCGATAGGCAATCCATTTGAAGCCAGTGTACTCGTCGAAGCAGTCAACGCCGTTCTTTGCAGCGATGCGTGCGATGAGTTCGGAGGTGACGATGGTCTTGACCATGAAATCTGTCGGCTTCAGCTGTCCGAGAGCCTTCTTGTTCTTGATGGTGTACCAATAGAACATACATGCTGTCTGGTTGCCGTTGAGAATCTGCCATTCGCCCTTGTCGTTGCGGCATACGATGGCAAGGCGGTCAGCATCGGGGTCGGTGGCGACGACAAGGTCGGCATTGAGTTTAGTGCCGAGCTTCATGCCGAGTGTCATAGCCTCTGAGTTCTCTGGGTTAGGGGAGACGACGGTAGAGAAATTGCCGTCGATAACCATCTGCTCCGGCACGACATTGATGTTCTGGAAGCCCCATGAGCGGAGACACAACGGGACGAGCACCCTGCCTGTGCCGTGCATGGCTGAATAGACGATGTTGAGGTCTTTCTGTCTGAGGATGACATCCTGGTCAACCATGCCTTCTTTCACAGCCATCATATAGTCGTAGTCCATCTCGCCGCCGATAATCTTGATGAGGTCAGGGTTAGCATCGAACTTCACGTCTTCGAGTTTCACTTTGTTCACCTCTTCGATGATTCCGACATCATGCGGCTGCAGCACCTGCGAACCGTCTTCCCAGTAGGCTTTGTATCCGTTGTATTCTTTCGGATTGTGGCTTGCCGTTACGTTGACGCCACATTGTGCTCCGAGCTGTCTGATGGCGAAAGAGATTTCCGGTGTCGGGCGGAGGCTCTCGAAGAGATAGACCTTGATGCCGTTGGCGGAGAAGATGGCAGCTACTGTCTCTGCAAACAGTCTGCCGTTGTTGCGGCAGTCGTGGCCTACAACGGCTGCGAGGTCTGTGCGGCCTGGGAATGCTTTGTGGACATAGTTGGCGAAGCCTTGTGTTGCCATGCCTACGATGTATTTGTTCATGCGGTTGGTGCCGGCTCCCATGATGCCGCGCAAGCCGCCTGTGCCGAACTCGAGAGAGCGATAGAATGCTTCGATGAGAGCTGTCGGGTCGGGGTTGTCGAGCATGGCCTGAACTTCCTGACGTGTTGCCTCGTCAAATAATGGCGAGAGCCATTCCTGCGCTTTTGAGCGGCACTCCTGTATCAGTGCTGTGTTTGTTTCCATAATTATACTGTTAAAAAGAAGTTGGTATATGTTTTTGTATGATATTCTCCACAAAAGTAATGATTTCTTTTTGATTCGCAAAATTTTTGAAGAAAAAACTTCTCGTTACGCAACGAATTTTGTATTTTTGCAGTTGAAATCAAACTATGGCAGCAAGACAGACGCTGCGCTGTCTGTGTGTTGGAGAAAGTAAGCGGAATATGAAAACGGAACTGATACAGGTGGGCAAAACGGTTGACCGGCATTTTATGGCGGGCATCGACGATTATGTTGCCCGTGTTTCTCACTACATGCCTTTCGGCATCACTACGGTGGCTGAACTGAAGAATACAAAATCTCTCTCCGAACAGCAGCAGAAGGAGAGAGAAGGGGAGATGATATTAAAGCTGGTGAAGCCGGCTGATTATGTGGTGCTGCTGGACGAACGCGGGGCAGAGATGACTTCGGTGGATTTTGCCGCATGGATGGAGAAGCAGCGTCATGCCTCGCGGCGTCTTGTCTTTGTCATCGGAGGCCCGTACGGTTTCTCTTCTGCCGTGTATGACAGGGCAGACATGAAACTCTCGTTCTCGAAAATGACCTTCTCGCACCAGATGATAAGGCTGATATTTGCCGAACAGATCTATCGCGCCTGTACTATTATAAAGGGTGAACCGTATCATCACTCTTGACGGTTGACGGGTAGGCGAATAGTATTGCCATATACGACAACAGAGACAACCGATACAAGTAATATCAGTTGTCTCTGTTGTCGTAAACCATTTGCCGGTTCTTTATAGCGGCGGGCACTGTCAGTTTCCCTGAATCTCCGCTTCGTCAATGACCAACGGTCTGTTGATGGCAGCATTGAAAGAGATGATTGTCTCTGAGCGTGACAGACCGAGGGGCTGCAGCTTGTCGTGTATGAGTGTGAGGAGATGGTGGTTGTTGCGAGTGTAGATTTTGATGAACATGTCAAAGCCGCCTGTCGTGTAGTGACACTCAACCACTTCGGGAATCTTGCGCAGTTCCTCCACCACTTCGTCGAATCGTGACGGGTCTTTGAGATACAGCCCTATGTACGCGCAGGTTTCATAGCCTATCTTTTCCGGGTCGAGAATGAACTGTGACCCTTTGATGATACCGAGGGTCTGCAGCTTCTGTATGCGCTGGTGTATGGCTGCACCGCTGACGTTGCAGGCTCTTGCAACCTCGAGGAAGGGGATGCGTGCATCCTCGCTTATCATTCGTAGAATTTTCTTGTCGAGATAGTCCAAGTTATACTTTGCCATGGTGTGTGTAGGTGTATGGTAGTGATTTTTTAGGAAAATGGTTCGTAATTTCTGCAAAGTTACAAAATAAAACTGAAACGAGAGCGGAAGTTATGGTTTTTTAATATTTTCTGTTGCTGTGTAACTTATTCGCAGGACGTTGGCTTTTCGCAGTGCGGCTTTAACCTCGCCAATGACTTTTGCAGGGATTTTCCTGTCAGCTTTCACCGAGACGGTGAGATATTGTTTCTCGTCATCAGGCAGATGGCTGCGTTTCTCTTGCAGTGCGGTGGCGAGGTTTGCGACATTGACAGATTCCTTGTCTAACTGCATCAGCATCTTGCCGTCTGTGTCATATCCTATATACAGATATGTGACGGCATATCTCTTCTGAAGCTTCTGCAACTCATTTCCCGACGGCGTGACGACATTCATGTTGACATCAGTCTGCCTCATGTGTGTCACTATCATAAAGAAGAAGAGGACGGTGAAGATAAGGTCGGGCAGGGCTGAAGTGTTCAGTTCGGGGACATGTCTTTTTCGTTTGCTGTTCAGTTGCATGGTCTTATTGTCATGAAAGTGGAATCTTTAGCTCGTAAGGCTTACTCAAAACGCTCGCTTATGCGTTGCGGGAAAGTCTGGCGTATTGTTTCACGTTGCGTCTCGTCGCATCTCCCGTACGGTTTCCCATATACTCGTTTCGCTTCTTCATGGCGCAACTGCTTGTAGGTGGAGACGATGATATTCTGCATCTGGAAGTATGTGTCGTAGTCTGATTTGCTGTCAACAACAACCTCTATAATGTGTCTGCTCTTTTTCTTTTTGATGAAGGGGATGAGTTGTGAGATGATTTCTTCTTTCTTGTATATCGTGTCGTTGACAGTGAATCTGTTGTCTGCCGTGACACCTAACGTTATCACATTCTCTTTTGCTACATCAACGGACCGGACATCTTCTGTGGCGTCCTCTTTCGGCGGCAGGAGGCGTTGCAGTCCTTTTTCCGAATCGAACGATGTGGTGAGGAGGAAGAAGATGAGCAACATGAAGGATATGTCTGCTGTCGCCGTTGTGTTCAGCTTCGGGAAACGGCGTTGCAGGTTTCTGCGTCCTTTTGTTCTTAATCGCATGATATGAATTCTTTTGACGGATGGCGGCTATTTGTTTGTGCGGGGTAGGGTGTCGTTGTGCTTGCGTCGGGGCTTGCCGTGTCTTCTGTGTATGACGAATATGTCACAGAACAGCTGTCGTATCAGTGTTTTGCCTGCAAGACGTGCCGAATGGCAGATGGAGTATCCCATTGTGGCTATCGTGGCATAAAGAATGATGATGCTCGTGACAACCATCATGTTTGATATGCGCAACCAGAATGGGGTAGGGGCTTCGCTGTATCGGGAACTGTCAGCAGGAACGTCTGCTGCAAAGAATGTGACGGCAAGGAGGGAGACGAGCACTACGGCTATGACGATGATGACGGCACGCATCGGAATGCCATGCACTTTGCCCGATGTCTTGCCGACGACACGGATTTTACGGCATATTGACCATATCGCCGATCCGAGGGCGAGTGTCAGGGCTATATACATTATAAAAATAAGGATATCTACCATAGGAGAAAAGCTCTAAGAGTGTTTGGCGTTCCGTATTATCTCCAAGAGGTCGATGGATGCCTGCTCCATCTGAGATGTGAGATGCTCGATGCGCGAGAGGATGAAGTTGTAGAAGATCTGTAGAATGACAGCGGAGATGATGCCGAAGATAGTGGTGATGAGAGCCACTTTCATGCCGCCTGCCACAATTGTCGGACTGATGTCGCCGGACACTTCTATATCGTCGAAAGCCATCACCATGCCGATGACAGTGCCGAGGAATCCCAGTGACGGAGCAATGGCGATGAAAAGTGTTATCCATGTGCAGCCGTTCTCGAGTTTCCCTACCTCCATGTCAGCGTATGACGCTATGGTGCGGTCGATGTCTTCCGGATTCTCGTCTGCATGATATAGCCCCTGCAGGCAGATGCTTGCCACCGGCCCGCGGGTGTTGCGACATATCTCGATGGCCTCGTCTTTCTTGCCTTCAAGCACTTTCTGCTCTAATGAGGAGAGGAGTTTCTTGGTGTTGACATCTGCGAGGGAAAGGTATATGATGCGCTCGATGCAGAAGGTCAGGCCGATGATGAGAGTGATGGCAACAAACGACATGAATATCGGGTTGCCTTCGATGAACTTTGCTTTCAAAACTTCGTGGAACGGCTCGCTTCCGGCTACGAGATCCTCTGTCTGGGCGTAGAGTGATGCCGGCATCGCAATGATGAGGAACAGAAGGTATGATTTCATTTTTCTGGACATATTGTGTTGTATGTATGTTTGTTTTACGGATTATTGTTTTTCTTCTTTGGGGAGTGCGGTTTGCTCTTCCGCCTGCCCTTGCTCCCCTTGTCGTCGGTGCTTTCGAGACGCTGGAGGTGCAGCTTCGCCTTATGATGTGAGGGACAAAGCCTCAGAGCTTTCTTATAGTTGGCTATAGCAGCGTCGGGCATACCCTCCACCTCACATTCCCGTCCCAATACCACATATTCTGCAGCCAGCTCTTCGAGCATCCCTGCATTGGAAGATATCTCGGCTTTCAGTCTTGCCACTTCTTCCTGAACAGCTGTGATGCGTGACAGTTTGCGCCTTATGAGACGCATGGCAGACGGCTTCTCTATGTCGTAGCGCTGGTGGATGGCGACAAAGAAATGCTTCAGTGCGTTGTCCATGTCGTTGCGGTCGAAGGCCTCGGCTGCCAACTTGTACTCTGTGTCTGCTCTCGACTGTCTGATGGCTGTATTGATGGTGCTGCGGTCGTTGAACTGAGTGGCGAAGGATTTTATTTCCGGCTTTACAAAGACATCGCTTGTCTTCAATGGCGCTGTCAGGGTTATGCCCTCAATGCTTCTGCAGCGCGAGAGTGCGACGTAGGCCTGGCCGCCGGCGAAAGCGCCGCCCGTGAAGTCGATGTTCACTCTGTTGAAAGTGAGGCCCTGGGATTTGTGAACCGTTATTGCCCATGCTAAGCGTATCGGGAATTGTGTGAATGTCCCGAGTTCTTCTTCTTCAATCTTCTTTTCCTTCTCGTTGAACGTGTATCTTACGTTGGACCACACGACGGGTTCGACAAGATGTTCTTCGCCGCTTTCTGTCACGACAGCCAGTTTGTCGTTGTCTTCAGGCAGACGGGTGATGATTCCGAGGGTTCCGTTCACCCAACGGTGCTCCATGTCATTCTTTATGAATATGATTTGTGCACCTTCTTTCAGTTCGAGATTGACAGGTGTGGGGAGCATCGTCTCCGGAAAGTCTCCCTTTATCACGCCTGCGAAGGTTGCCGGCTTTCCTGGAAGCAGGGCGAGATTCTGCAGATTGATATGGTCAACAGTGTTTCTGCGTGTAGATAGTGTGACAGCCAGTTTCTTGCCTTTCTCGGCACTTTCCTTGACATCGGGCATCTCAGCACGTGCCACCCGGCTGTTGATTTTCTGCAAATCAGACTTCGTAAATTCAGACAGACGTATGTTGTCAAGAATGTTGATAAAGTCAGTGTCATTCTGCCGATATACCTTTGTCAGCTCTATGCATACCAACTGCATCTGTTGCCAAACGAGAGCGGAAAAGAAATATGCAGACGGATAGTAGGGCTGAAGGAGTTTTCTGTCGTCGTCAGTTATGACAGGCTCAAGTTGGAAGACATCGCCTACAAGCAGAAGCTGTTTCCCTCCGAAGGGCTGGCGCAGGTTGTGCGAATAGATGCGCAACACCTTGTCGATAAAATCGATGATGTCCGCTCTCACCATTGATATCTCGTCAATGATGATAAGGTCCAGTTGGCGGATAAGCTTTATTTTCTCCGAATCGTATTTCAGCGTGTTGCGGATGTTGCGGATGCTGTATTGCACATCGTCCGGGAGTATGGGATGGAACGGAATTCTGAAGAACGAGTGCAGCGTCTGGCCGCCGACGTTGACAGCTGCAATGCCGGTGGGGGCAAGAATGACATATTTCTTTTTCGTCGTCTTGGCGATATGTTTCAGGAACGTCGATTTCCCTGTTCCTGCCTTTCCGGTCAGGAACAGGGAGTTTCTTGTCCGCTCAATGATGCTGAGCGCATTCTGAAACATCTCGTTCGTATGGTCTATGTTTTCCTGCACGGACATGGTGTGGTATGTCGCACCCCGTCAAGGTGAAGAGTGTAGCAGACTACAGGTCTTCAAGACGTATGGGCTGTTCCTTCAGTTCATTCAGTTTTTCTGATGCGTCATCTGCAGGCTTTATGGGATGTCCGTTCTCGTCGAACTCTATCATCTCCACCTCTTCCTGCTGTATGCTGTCAACATCGAGGGTGTCTTTCTTGCGTTCGTAGTAGCTGTCGCAGATATACATGAATCTCTCGATGTCCGGATCGTTCGGTTTGTCAAACTTGCCGTGATAGTGTTTGAATGCAGGGTCATGGAATACCGACTGCAGGAAATACCCGCAGATAGGCAGTGCCGTCCTTGAACCCTGACCCAAGGCTCCGGTACGGAAATGTATGCATCGGTATTCGCCTCCTACCCAAGCACCTACCACTAATTTCGGTGATACACCCATGAACCATGCGTCGGAATGGTTGTTTGAGGTGCCTGTCTTTCCGCCGAACTCTGTGTCTCGCACGTCACCTATATATCCCCACAGCGACTGGCTTGTGCCGCCCGGTTCTCTCATGCCTCCCTGAAGCAGCTGCTGCATGAAGAAGGCAGACTTGTAGGGCAGAACCTGTTTCTCGTCGGAAATGCCATAATACACCTCGTTGCCGTCACGGTCGATAATGCGTGTGACGAGAACCGGGGCGTGGTGTTTGCCGTTGTCGGCAACGGTGCAGTAAGCGTCTGCCATCTCCAGCAGGTTTACATCGCTCGAGCCGAGCGCGAGGGCAGGGGTCTCCTCAAGCGGCGAGACAATGCCCATGTCGTGAGCCGTGCGTGCAATGTTCCTGATGCCCATCTCCTGGCCTAATCTCACGGCAACGGAGTTTATGCTCTTTGCAAAGGCAGACTTCAGTGCCATTGAATCGCCTGTGAAATATCCGTTGGCATTTGTCGGGGCCCAGGTGACGTCTTTCTTTAGTTTCCGGTCATAGACCTGCATTGAGAAATACTCGTCACGACGTTTGTCACAAGGGGTAAGACCCTGGTTCATCGCTTCCGTATATACAAAGAGCTTGAATGTGGAGCCGGGCTGGCGCATCGCCGTCACTTTGTCGTATTTCCAGTGGTTGAAGTCAATGTCACCCACCCATGCCTTCACATGGCCTGTCTGAGGTTCCATGGCAACGAAGCCGCAGTGCATGTAGCTCACCATATATCGTATGGAGTCCATGGTTGACATCTCCATCTCTATCTCTCCCTTCTCATAGTCGAACAGCTTCACCTTATGCGGCTTGTTCAGATAGTGGAGAACGGAATCCGGCTCGTCAGGGAATCTCGACTGCAAGGCTTTGTATATTGGCTGTTTCTGTGCGATGCCTTCGATAAAGCCTTCTATCTCGCGGTGCTTCTCGTCCTGCCACGGATGCTCTTTTCCCCAATGGTTCTTGAAGTTGCGCTGCACTTGTCTCATCTGTTTAAGTGCCGCTTCTTCAGCATATTTCTGCATACGGGTGTCTATTGTCGTATATATCTTAAGTCCGTCAGTGTAAAGGTCATAGCCTTCTTCTTCACACCATTCCTTAAGATGTTCTGCTACGGCATTGCGGAAGTATTGTGCCTGTCCGTCGTAGTTTGTCTCGACGTTGTAGTTTAGCGAGATGTCAGTGAGTTTCAGACTGTCGCAATCTTGTCTCGACAGGTCGTTGCGTGTCACCATATTCTCAAGCACTTGGTTACGGCGTGTCTTGGAGTTCTCCGGATTGGACAACGGGTTGTAGAATGTCGTTGCCTTCAGCATACCGACAAGCACCGCAGCTTCTTCTGTCTTCAGCTTCTGGGGCGTAGTGTTGAAATATGTCTTCGATGCTGTCTTTATTCCGAAAGAGTTAGATCCGAAGTCAACGGTGTTGGCATACATGGTGATGATTTCCTCCTTTGTATAGCATATCTCGAGTTTTGTGGCGAGAATCCATTCTTTTGACTTCATGACAAGCATCTTCACTCCTGGTATGTGTCCCAGCAGTCCGGTGCTGTAGTTGGTGCGCATACGGAACATGTTCTTTGCCAACTGTTGTGTTATGGTTGACGCGCCGCGTCCGCCACGTCCGATAGCAGCATCCTTCAACGCAGCGAACAGTCCGATCGGATCGATACCCCAGTGGCTGTAGAAGCGTTCGTCCTCAGTGTCGATCAGGGCTCTCCAGAATACAGGGTTCACTTCTTCATATTTTACCGGTGTCCGGTTTTCGCTGAAGAATTTGCCAATCATCACGTTATCGGCAGAATAAATCTCAGATGCCTCGCTTGTCTTGGGATGGCTGATGTCAAGGAATCCGGGTGACTTGCCGAAGAGCCAGAAGAGGTTGATGTCAACGGCACCGAGATAGATGATGAAGAATGCTACAGCAGAGACAAAAGCTACGGCTGTCTTGGCATACCATCGTTTTCCTGCGTACAGTGATTTATACCATTTCCATGTTTTTTTCAGCAACTGTGGAATATGCTTTATAAGATTAAGAATACGTTTCATCTTTTCTGCGTTAATTTGTTTCCGTAAGATGCAAAGTTAGTTATTCTTTTTCTAATTCAAGTGAAATGTCTATATATTTTATGATTTCTTTAATTTCTGTTGGAGCGAACCATTTGATTGTCTTGTCCCGCTTGAACCATGTTTCCTGCTTACGCATGTATCTACGTGTGTTTGACTGAATGCGCCTCACGGCTTCTTCAAGGTCTGTCGTGCCGTCGAAGAAGTCGAACAGTTCCTTGTAACCCACTGTGTTCAGCGAATTGTGGTGTCTGAGGGGATACACTTTCCTCGCCTCTTCTTCCAGTCCGTCGTCCATCATCTTCAGTACGCGAAGGTTTATGCGTTCGTACATTTCTTCTCTCGGACGTGTAAGTCCGATTTTCAGAATATTGAAGGGACGTTCTTTTTTCGAGTGTGACAGGAAGGAGGAGTAGGGCTTTCCTGTCTGGTGGCATATCTCCAGTGCGTGAAGTATGCGTCGCGGGTTGTTGTGGTCTATGTTCTGCCAGTGTTGGGGGTCGAGCTGCGACAGTTCCCGGTCAAGGGCGTCAAGCCCTTCGTCTGCCAGTCGCCGTTTCATTTCTTCGCGTATTTCATCCCTTACGGTCGGCAGTTCGTCGATGCCGTTGCATACAGCGTCGAGGTACATCATCGATCCTCCTGTCAGCAGAAACGTGTCGTGGCGGCTTTCCTCAACGAGTTTGCATACAGCCTCTTCATACATCGAGGCAGAGAAGTATCGGTCCAGTGGCAGTATGCCGACAAAATGATGCCGCACCTTCAGCATCTGTTCTGCTGTAGGTGCGGCGGTTCCTATTGGTATTGATTCGTACAGCTGGCGTGAGTCGCAATTGATTATTTCGCAATGCAGATGCCGTGCAATGGAGATGCAGGCTTCTGTCTTTCCCACGCCGGTAGTTCCCAGTACGACAACCAGGTTTTTCTTTCTGCTGTTATCTGATGATGCCACGCTGTGAGGTCTCGACAAAGTTGATGATATACTGTATCTCCGGTGTCACCTCAAGGTTTTCCCTTATCAGCTCTATGCCTTCTTTCAGAATACCTTTTGAGTAGAGAATACGGTAGGCTTCCCTGATGTTTGTAATTGTGTCGTTGGAGAATCCTCGTCTTCTCAGTCCTACGATGTTCAGACCTGCGAAGCGTATCGGTTCCTTTCCGCATATCACGTACGGAGGTATATCCTGACTTGTGCGGCTTCCTCCCTGCACCATGACATATCCTCCGATGTGGCAGAACTGGTGGATGAGCACCTCAGCCGATATTATAGCAAAATCGTCTACAACCACTTCTCCGGCGAATTTCGTCGAGTTGCCTATGATACAGCTGTTACCTATGACACAATCGTGAGCCACATGCATGTTCTCCATCAGCAGGTTGTTTGAACCCACGGTTGTGGTGCCTTTGCTTGCAGTGCCTCGCGAGATGGTCACATTCTCGCGTATCGAGTTGTTGTCTCCGATTATGCAGGTTGTTGTCTCGCCACGGTATTTAAGGTCTTGTGGCTTTGTAGAGATGCTTGTGCCGGGGAATATCTCGTTTCCCGAGCCCATGCGTGTTCCCTGGTTAAGTGTGACGGCGTTCTGCATCACGTTGTTGTCGCCTATGACAACGTCGGCGTCGATATAGCAGAAAGGACCGATGATGTTGTTGTCTCCCAATTTGGCATCCGGGTGTACGAATGCCATCGGACTGATAGTGTTTGCCATATTATGTGTGTGTTGGTGTCTCCTGTCCATTGTTGTCAGAAATGGCATTCAGGATGTTGGGGTGAGTTCCTATTTGTTTTTTACAATCTGTGCTGTGAACGTAGCTTCGCTGACCACATTGTCTCCTACGAACATGTATCCCTTCATCGACGAGATGCCATGTCTGACAGGAGCGAGCAACTCTACTCTGAACAAGAGTGTGTCGCCCGGCACAACTTTCTGCTTGAACTTCACGTCGTTGATGGCGAGGAAGTATGTTGACCACTTCTCGGGCTCTTCAAGAGTGTTGAGAATGAGCAGTCCTCCGCATTGTGCCATCGCCTCAATCTGCAGCACACCCGGCATGACAGGCTCTTGCGGGAAATGTCCCTGGAAGAAGGGTTCGTTAGACGTGATGTTCTTTATGCCAACGATGGATGTGGGTCCGAGTTCTATCACTTTGTCAACCAGCTGCATAGGGTATCTGTGTGGAAGCAGTTCTCTGATGCGGTTGACATCCATGATGGCTTCTTGGTTAGGGTCATAGATAGGCGCCTGCACCTCATGCTTCTTTATCTCTTTGCGCATGAGACGTGCAAACTTGTTGTTGATGGTGTGTCCGGGTCGTGTCGCTATGATGCGTCCCTTGATGGGCTTGCCGATGAGAGCCATGTCACCTATGATGTCAAGTAGCTTGTGGCGTGTACACTCGTTGTCCCAGACGAGCGGGCGGTGCTGGATGTATCCAAGTTTCTTGGCGTCTATGCGCGACACGCCGAGTGTGTCGCACAGCATATCCACCTTCTCCTGCTCAAGCTCTCTCTCGTATATGACGATGGCATTGTCGAGGTCGCCGCCTTTGATGAGGTTGGCCTGTAGCAGCGGGAAGATGTCCCGGACGAAGACGAAGGTTCGTGCGGCAGAAATCTCTTTCGTATATTTCGCCATGTTGTCAAGTGTGGCAAACTGCGAGCTGATGAATTTTGAATCGAAAGAGCACATGGCAGAAACGGAGAAGTCATCGTCCGGAAGGATTGTTATGCACGACCCGGTGGAATCGTCCTTCACCTCTATCTTCTTACGGATGATGTAATAGTCTTTCGGGGCGTTCTGCTCAACTGTCCCGACGCTGTTTATCTTCTCGACGTATGGTGCTGCCGAACCGTCGAGAATGGGGAACTCCGGTCCGTTGACCTGTATGAGACAGTTGTCTATGCCCAGGGCATAAAGAGCTGACAGTCCGTGTTCTACCGTAGATACCCGCACATCCCCTTTAGCCAATACCGTACCGCGTTGCGTGTCAACAACCCTCTCCGCAACGGCATTGATTATTGGTTGTCCTTCTATATCTATGCGTTGTATCCTGTATCCGGTGTTTTCGTCGGCAGGATTGAAGGTCACGGTGAGGCTCAATCCTGTATGCAGACCTTTTCCGCAGAGCGAGAAACTGCCTTTCAGTGTTTTCTGTTTTGACATTATTTCTTCGATTTTATTTCTTCGATTTCTTTTCTTAGAGCAGCAAGCTCCTTGTACATTTCAGGCAGGCGTCTGAAGATGGCCTGCGATCTGAAGAAAGGCTTCATTTCCATAGGAGGCGAGCCAATGAGCTGCTGGTTGTCTTTTATAGACCCGGGCACGCCGGACTGTGCACCGAGCATCACTTTGTTTCCGATGGTTATATGCCCCGAGATGCCTACCTGTCCTCCGAACATACACCATTCGCCTACTTTCGTAGATCCAGCCACGCCTACTTGGCTCGACATCACGGTGTTGGCCCCTATGTCGGTGTTGTGTGCAATCTGTACGAGGTTGTCGAGTTTCACGCCTTTCCTTACGTATGTCGAACCCATTGTAGAGCGGTCGATACATGTGTTTGCCCCGATTTCGACATTGTCTTCAATAGTCACGATGCCTATCTGCGGTATTTTGTCGTATCCGTCAGCCGTTGGTGCGAAGCCGAAGCCGTCCGCTCCTATGACACATCCGGCATGCAGGATGCAGTTTTTCCCTACTTTACAATCGTGGTAAATCACAGCATTGCTGTATATCTCCGTGTTGTCGCTGACAGAAGCTCGTGCGCCAATGGTGACATGAGGGTGCAGCACGCATCCGTCTCCGATTTTTGCACCTGGCCCGATGGCTACGAACGGACCGATGTAGCAGTCTTTTCCTACGGTGGCTGTCTCGTCGATGAAAGCGAGAGAGCTGATGCCCTTGAGTTTAGGCTTCATCGATTCGTAGAGTTGCAGCAGTTTCGCAACCGCCTCGTAGGCGTTCTTTACTCTGATCAGAGTACACGCCACCTCTTTCTCAAGTTTAAGGCCCTCATCTACGAGCACAACGCTTGACTTTGTCTCATAGATGTAGTGTGTGTATTTTGAATTGGCAAGAAAAGATATTGCACCTTCTTTGCCTTCTTCTATTTTTGCAAACGAGTTTACTGTAGCGTTTTCGTTTCCTTCCACGCTGCCCTGTATTAACTCTGCAATTTGTTTAGCTGAAAATTCCATATGTAGTTGTATAATTTCTGCAAAAATACAAAAACTTTTTTTACTGTGCAATAGTACATAAGATTATTTATGTTCATTTTCACGAAAAATGCAATCTTTGTATCTTTTTTTGACATATTGCACAAACTTCAGTGTCATGATATGGTGTCTCTGCCTGTATCAGCATCTTTGATATGCGAGCAGATATTTAGGAGGCTGTTTGCTGTGCAGGGCGGCGTTCAGCATATCCGAAGTTCCGCAGATTTCGCATATCTTGTCGTCTTTCGTTAGTATGTTGATATTGTCTCCTTCCATGTCATAGGTATGTTTGTTGATGCTGTCCGTGCTGAAGAAATAGTCTGTGTCTTCTATCGGTATGTCAAGTTTCTCGGAAAGCGTCTTGCGCAATTTCTCTATTCTGTCCTCGTCGAAAGGCGTGTCAGCAACCTCCACCTTGTACAGTTTCCTGTTTATCAGGTTATTTGCGAGTGTAGAAAGGATTTTGTCTTTTCCGTTGAGCCAGACTTTTACAGATGTCCAGATGTCGTTGTCGTCGAGTGCAGAATAGTATCTCAGTGCCGTGTCGTCTTCTCTGAAGATTCTGTCCGTCACGTCGTTATAGAGGAAATAGGCGAGTGCCGGCGATGCGAACAGTTCTTCGCCTTTGTTAGCCAGGTGTTTTGCTCTGCGCAGCAGGTTTATCAGCACTTTCTCTGCAGCGACGACGGTTTTGTGCAGATACACCTGCCAATACATCGTGCGTCTTGAAATCAGGTAATTCTCTATGGAATATACACCTTTCGCTTCTATTACGAGGTTGTCATCGACAACGTTGAGCATCTTCAATATCCGTTGTGCACCTATCGCCCCTTCCTGCACGCCGGTGAAAAACGAATCGCGCTGCATGTAGTCGAGACGGTCCATGTCGAGTTGCGATGAGATGAGTTGGTGCAGGAAATGCTTGTTGTATTGGTTTTTGAAGATACAGATGGCGAGATTCAGTCGTCCGTTGAAGTCATTGTTTATGACTTCCATCATTTTCAGTGATATTTCTTCATGGTCGATGCCGTGGATTAGCGTGTTTTCCAGGACGTGTGAGAAAGGTCCGTGTCCGATGTCATGCATCAGTATTGCAGCCTCGACAGCCTCTGCTTCCGAGTCGAAAATGAAAATGCCCTTTCTTGCAAGTGACTGTATCGCTTCGCTCGTCAGATGGTAGGCTCCTATCGAATGTTGGAATCTTGTGTGTTGGGCACCGGGATAGACGAAGCTTGAAAGTCCGAGCTGCTTGATGCGTGTCAGTCTCTGCATCAGCGGGTGAGATACGGTGTCGAGCAGCAGACCGTGTGGGATGGTTATGAAGCCATGCACAGGGTCGTTGATAGTCTTTGCCATTGTTATACAAAGATATGTTTCCGCGTGTATTTATGGGTGGTTCTATAAATTAGCTTTGTTACGTTTCGAGATTATTTTCGAGGACAAATTGATAGTTGTAGAATGAGCGTAGCGGGCTACGTGACTGATACAAATTACAATTTGAACCGTTTCTGTCCCCCGGGAAACGGGGGAACCGAAGGGGGTTATAAGACCATTGACAAGAATCCGAAAGCTGACAAAACGTTTAAACCACAATAATTAGCATTGTTAACGGTGGTGATTTATAGAACCACCCTTATATGATTTCCCGCACATTTCATTCACAGAAAAGCATTATGGCTGAATCCTTATTTCAGGATTTCAGCCATCTGTTGTTGCAGTTCTTGTGCTTTTTGTGCAGCAGCCT
The DNA here is from genome assembly GCA_004555245.1 of Bacteroidales bacterium. Lineage (GTDB taxonomy): Bacteria > Bacteroidota > Bacteroidia > Bacteroidales > Bacteroidaceae > Prevotella. The sequence goes on along the minus strand of SFIS01000042.1, from coordinate 9,053 downwards.
CTGCATAGTCGGTGCCTTTTGAGGCGAAGATGATGCCTCTGCTGCTATTGACAAGCAGTCCGCAGTCGTCAGTCATTCCGTATTTGCATACGTCTTCGAGCGACCCTCCCTGGGCCCCCACTCCCGGGACGAGCAGGAACGCATTTGGCGCGGCTTTTCTAATGTCTTTGAACATCTCCCCTCTTGTCGCGCCTACGACATACATCATATTCTCGTCGTTGCCCCATTCCTGTGATTTCCTTATCACTTTCTCAAACAGGCGTTCGCCGTCCTTGTCTTCAGTGAGTTGGAAGTCAAACGAGCCTTTGTTGCTTGTCAGTGCGAGCAGTATGACCCATTTGCCGGGATAGTTTTCGATGAATGGCAGGACAGAATCCACTCCCATGTAAGGTGCTACGGTGAGTGCATCGACATCGTATTCCCCGAAGAATGTCTTTGCATACATCTTTGAGGTGTTTCCTATGTCGCCGCGTTTTGCGTCGGCAATGATGAAGCATTCGGGATAATTCTGTTTCAGATAAGCCACTGTCTTTTCAAAAGCCATGATGCCTTTCACGCCGTAAGCCTCGTAGAAGGCGAGGTTTGGCTTGTAAGCCACAGTGAAAGGTGCTGTCGCGTCGATGATTGCCTTGTTGAACGTGAAAATGGGGTCGGCATTGTTCTTCAAGTGCTCCGGAATTTTTTCCATATCGACATCAAGACCTACACAGAGGAAACTCTTCTTCTGTCTGATCTGTGCAATAAGTTCTTGTCTGTTCATAGTGCTGTCGTTTTGTTGTTAGGGTGTTCTACAATTCTGCTTCTTTCATGCGTTCCGCATTCTCCGCCACTGTCAGGGCGTCAATCATTTCCTGTATGTTTCCGCCGAGGAAACCTTGCAGGTCATGTGTCGTGAATCCGATACGGTGGTCGGTCACTCGTCCCTGCGGGAAATTGTATGTGCGTATCTTGGCTGACCTGTCTCCGGTAGAGACAAGGCTTTTTCTTCTGCTTGCGATGTCGTCAAGATATTTCTGGTGCTCTTTGTCATAGATATAGGTACGCAGTCTTGACAGTGCACGCTCCTTGTTCTTCGGCTGGTCGCGTGTCTCGGTACATTCTATGAGAATTTCCTCCACCTCTCCGGTGTTAGGGTTTTTCCACATATACCTTGCTCTCACGCCGGATTCCACTTTGTTGACATTCTGTCCTCCTGCTCCGGACGAGCGGAAAGTGTCCCACTTTATCTCGCCCTCGTTAATCTTCACGTCGAAAGCCTCGGCTTCCGGCAGCACCGCCACGGTGGCGGCAGAAGTCTGCATCCTTCCGTTTGATTCCGTGACAGGCACCCGTTGCACGCGGTGTACTCCGGATTCGTATTTTAGCACGCCATACACATCCGTACCGCTGACAGCGAAGTCAATCTCCTTATATCCTCCCACGGCACCTTCTGAAATGTCGGTCACAGAGAGCGACCATCCTTTCTGGTCGCAGAAAGCCTTGTACATCTTGAACAGGTCGCCGGCAAAGAGGCAGGCTTCGTCACCGCCAGTCCCGGCTCGAATCTCCATCTGCACGTTTTTCGCGTCCTCGGGGTCTTTCGGAATGAGAGCGATTTTTATCTCCTCTTCGATAGACGGCTGCTTTTCCTCGTTCTCCGCGAGCTGTTCGCGTGCCATCTCCTTCATGTCCGGGTCGCTCTCGTTCATGAGAATATCCTTTGCCTCGGCAATTGCGTCGAGACAGTCGATGTATCTCTTTCTCAGTTTGTCGATGTCCTCGAGGTCTTTGTATTCCTTCGTGAGTTTGATAAATCTTTGCTGGTCGGCTATTACCGCAGGGTCAGTGATGAGAGTGCTGACCTCCTGATAGCGTGCTTCCAGCCCGTCGAGTTTGCTCAGTATGGTGTTTTCTGCCATGCGTTGGTTTGTTGTGTTTCAGATGTCGGTATCAATACTCGAATGTTCCGAACTCCGACATGATGGTCAGAGATTTCCTTCCTTCTTCGATATGTCCTACAATCCGGGCGTCGATGTTGAACGATTTGCTTGTTTCGATTACTTTTTCCGCATTCTCCGGACTGACGTATATCTCCATTCTGTGTCCCATGTTGAAGACCTGGTACATCTCATGCCAGTCTGTCTGCGAGCACTCGTGTATGGCTCTGAACAGAGGCGGCACAGGGAACATATTGTCCTTCACTACACGGCAGTTGTCCGAGACGAAGTGCAGCACTTTTGTCTGTGCGCCTCCGGTGCAGTGCACCATGCCGTGAATGTCTTTCCTCATCTCGTCGAGCACACGTCTGATGACGGGTGCGTAAGTCCTTGTCGGCGAGAGCACGAGTTTCCCGGCGTCGAGCGGAGCGTCTTCCACCTCGTCCGTGAGTTTGTATTTCCCGCTATATACGAGTTCGTCGGGCACGGCATGGTCGAAGCTCTCGGGATATTTCTCTGCGAGATACTTCGCAAACACATCATGTCTTGCCGATGTCAGTCCGTTGCTTCCCATTCCGCCGTTGTACGAAGTCTCGTATGTAGCCTGTCCTGTTGACGACAGTCCCACGATGACATCTCCCGGTCTGATGTTCGCGTTGTCAATGACATCGCTGCGTTTCATTCTGCATGTTACAGTAGAATCGACGATGATAGTCCTGACGAGGTCTCCCACGTCAGCTGTCTCTCCGCCGGTGGGATATATGCCGATGCCCATCTCGCGCATACTCTGCAGCAGCTCGTCCGTACCGTTGATGATGGCAGAGATCACCTCTCCCGGCACGAGCATCTTGTTTCTGCCGATGGTGCTTGATACGAGGATGTTATCTACCGCCCCCACACACAGCAGGTCGTCGGTGTTCATCACGATGGCGTCCTGTGCTATACCTTTCCATACGTTCAGGTCGCCCGTCTCCTTCCAGTACATATAGGCAAGACTGGATTTCGTGCCGGCGCCGTCAGCATGCATGATGTTGCAGTATTCCGGGTCGCCGCCCAACACGTCAGGAATTATTTTGCAGAATGCCTGCGGGAATATTCCCTTGTCAATATTCTTGATAGCGTTGTGCACATCTTCTTTGGCAGCTGACACGCCACGCATCATATAACGGTTGTTCATTTCTTTATATATTAAATAAGTTGACGAGGTGGTTCTTTTCAGTTGACAAGACAACTAATACATATCATTCTGCTGAATTCCAAAACTCCCACGAGGCGTATGCCTGCAGCAGCAGCATCTCAAGTCCGTTTTTCACTGCCGCTCCGTAGCTTTTGCCTTTCTTCATGAACATCGTCTCGTCGGGGTTGTATATCAGGTCATACAGCAGGTTATGGCTGTCCATGGCAGAATATGGCAGTTGCGGGCAGTCTTCCGTATGCGGGTACATTCCCACCGGTGTGCAGTTGACAATGACGTTGTATTCCCGCACGACATCCGCCGTGATGTTCTCATACCTTATCGTGTCATGTTTCTCGCTGCGGCTCACTTTCAGCGTTTCCAGCCCGAGTTTCCTCAGTCCGTATTCTATGGCGTGCGATGCCCCTCCCGTACCGAGTATGAGGGCTTTCTTGTGATGTTTCTCCAAAAGCGGTTCTATAGACCGTGTGAAACCAATCACATCGCTGTTGAAACCCTTCATGTGTATTTTGTTGCCCTGGTGAGTAACTCTCACCACATTGACCGCACCTATTGCGCGCGCCTCTTCGCTCACCTCGTCGAGGTAGTTCATGACAGCCTGCTTGTAGGGTATCGTGACATTCAGCCCTCTCAGTTCCGGGTTTGAATCCAGAACTTCTGGCAGTGCGTCAATTTGCGGCAGCTCGTATTTCTCATATACGGCATCAATGTTCTCGCACTTGAATTTCTGGTTGAAGAAATCCGGCGAGAACGAGTGTCCCAGCGGTTTGCCTATTATACCATATTTGTCCATAACAGCCAAATCATTTTCTTGCAGCGAGCCATTCGGTCACGTTGCGCTCGATGCGTGCGTTGATATCATCCGTCTCCTGTGTCCTGTCGAATTTCTCGCCTACGATGTGCTCGTACAGTTCGATGTATCTCTCAGCCACGCTCCCGGCATATTCGTCCGTTATTTCCGGCATTGTCTGTCCGGGCTCGTTCATGAAGTCGTGTTCTATGAGCCATTGGCGCACAAACTCCTTCGACAGCTGTCTTTGCGGCTCGCCCTTCTCGAATTTCTCCTCATATCCGTCTGCATAGAAATATCTTGAGGAATCCGGAGTGTGTATCTCGTCGATGAGATAAACCTTTCCGTCACGTTTTCCGAATTCATATTTCGTATCTACGAGAATCAGCCCCTGTTTCTCTGCGATCTCCTGTCCTCTTCTGAAAAGCTTGCGTGTATAGTCCTCCATCACGGCATAGTCTTCTGCCGAGACGAGCCCCTGTGCTATTATCTCCTCTTTCGAGATGTTCACGTCATGTCCTTCGTCAGCCTTTGTCGTCGGTGTGATGATAGGTTCTTCAAACCTTTGGTTCTCTTTCATTCCGTCAGGCAGTCTGACGCCGCATATCTCCCTTACGCCGCTTTTGTATTCGCGCCATGCCGATCCGGTCAGTATGCCGCGTATTATCATCTCCACCCTGAATCCCTCGCAGGCAAGTCCTACGGTCACCTGCGGGTCTGGCGTGGCGAGTTTCCAGTTGGGGCAGATGTCTTTTGTTGCGTCAAGCATTCTCGCCGCAATCTGGTTGAGCACCTGTCCCTTGAAAGGGATGCCCTTCGGCAGTATGACGTCGAATGCAGAGATTCGGTCGCTTGCCACCATTACAAGGATGTCGTCGTCGATGTTGTACACGTCACGTACTTTTCCGTGATAGACACTCTTCTGTCCCGGGAAGTTGAAATCAGTTCTGGTTAATGCTTTCATTGTCATATTTGTCAAATGCGTTTACGATTCTTGTCACAAGTTTATGTCTTACGATGTCTTTCGCGTCCATGCGAATGACGGCTATCTCATTTATGTCTTTCAGGATGTCGAGAGCCTCTGCCAGCCCCGATTTCGTGTTGCGCGGCAGGTCTATCTGTGTGAGGTCGCCCGTTATTATCATCTTTGTGTTCCATCCCATGCGTGTCAGAAACATCTTTATCTGTGCCGTGGTGGTGTTCTGCGCCTCGTCCAGAATCACTACGGCGTCGTTCAGTGTCCTTCCTCGCATGAAAGCCAGGGGCGCTATCTGTATGACGTGTCTCTCCATCATCTCCTGCAGTTTCGCCGCCGGTATCATGTCTTCGAGAGCGTCGTAGAGCGGTTGCAGATACGGGTCGATTTTCTCTTTCATGTCACCCGGCAGGAATCCCAGTTTCTCTCCGGCTTCCACAGCGGGACGCGAGAGGATGATGCGCTTCACCTCTTTCTCCTTCAGTGCCTTCACTGCCAGTGCTATCGAGAGATAGGTCTTGCCCGTTCCCGCCGGACCTACTGCGAACATCATGTCCTTCTCCCGGAAAGCGTCAACCAGCATCTGCTGATGCGCGGAGCGGCTCTTGACGGGATGTCCCGAGATGTTGTACACCACGGCACCCTTAACGCCGTCGGCCTTCGCCTTCCCGCCCTTAATTATGTCTATGATGTCCTCCTCTGTTATGGAGTTGTATTTGTTGAGATGTTGCTTCAGGCGTTCTATGTTCTCGTCACACATCGCCAGCTCCTCTTCGTCTCCCAGAATCCTCATTACATTTCCCCTCGCTGTGATGCGGAGTTTCGGATAAAGAGACTTGAGGATTTGGAGATGAGAGTTGTTCACCCCGTAAAACATCACGGGGTCAATGTCATCCAATATGATATGTTTCTCTATCACTGAAAAAAATTTTTGCAAAATTACAAAAAGGTTTTCATATTCCAATGTTTTTTCATAACTTTGTGCGCCAAATCAGAAAAAAAACATCATGAAAGTTTCAAAAGACAGATATTTGCACATTTTCGGATTCGTTGTCATCATCCTTGCCCTCTTCCGCTGCGCCTGTCCCGGCGTAGTGTCGCATTCGTCCGCCTCTCCCTCCTCATCGTCCGACACCCTCACCACCTCCGACACCCTCACCACCTCCGACATCGTCCGTTGCAGCATTCCCTCGGCAAGCCCCTCGCCCGCAGCCGCTTCTTCTTCCTCTGATCGTGGCACAGGGCGCTTCCGCAACATCCCGCATCCCATCTATAGCGTGCCGCATTTTCAGAAGACCTTCCCCGACAGCCAGAGCGTACACTACGCCTCTGCCACCCGCTGGGGCATAAAGGCAGTTGAAAGCCGCGACGAGGCAGAGAAGGCGAAGTCCGGTCTGGTGTATATCGGCGCCAATCCATACTATGATGTTGACAACCTGCGTCAGAGCATTCCCTACCTCGTGCCCCGCGCCTCATGTCTTCTCAATGACATCGGCAGGAATTTCTTCGATTCGCTGTATGTGAAAGGCATCCCCCTCCATAAGATTATCGTCACCAGTGCGTTGCGCACACGCGACGACATCTCTCATCTGAAGACACGCAACGGCAATGCCACCGAGAACTCCTGCCATCTCTTCGGCACCACCGTCGATATCTGCTACAACCGCTACGTCACCGTCTCGCCGCCCGATGCCGCCCCGCGTCGTGCCGTACGCAACGACACGTTGAAATGGGTGCTCTCCGAGGTGTTGCGCGACATGCGCGACAACGGTCGATGCTATGTGAAATACGAGGTGAAACAAGGCTGCTTCCACATCACGGTGAGATAGCCTCCCTGACTTCTCCGGGCATCCGTTCACCGCCTTATCTTTCCTCCGCCGGGTTTGGTATGCTTACGCTGTTCAGCATCAGCTTTGTGGACAGCACCCCTCTGCGTGTATGCAAGAATCAGGGGATCAATATGCACAAGACATTCAAGGGCATCGCACAAAGGGGCAAATGCTCCATGGCTGGTTCTTTGGATTCAAGCTTCACCTGATATGCAACGAGAAGGGAGAATTGCCCAACTTTATGATAACACCGATGTGGATGACAGGAAACCTCTTGAATATAAAATGCATTATTACTTCTTTGTCTATTATATATTCTCTTTTTATATATGGTTACTCTTCCCACGTAATCAAGTTTCTATCAAGTGGGATAGAATATTCTAATCCACGTTCACCTGATACAATGTAATTATTTGCAAGATGTTCATCGAACTTCTCTACAAATGCTTTTCTGATACGTGCGATATTCTCGTTCAGTGCGTTACCCAAAGGATTGACCACTTTGGTTATAGTTAGGTTGAGTCGAGCTTCATCTGTATTAGGTCGAAGTTGCTTATATATATTAAGCAATTCGCTGAAATGATCAGGCATGTGCTTGTATATAATGCCCTCTGAATAGCGTAGATACAAGAAATAGATGGCTTTAGGAAGTGCTCCCATCTCAATCTCCATGTTGTTGTAATCAGGAAGGAAGATTCTATAGTCGGGTGTAATAATCATTCGAGACAAAGGTTCCTGCTTGTCAATAAATTCATGAATAGCCATCAATGACACTCCTTCAAGTCGCAGCCTTTGAACTGTCATTCTTAGGTCACGAAGAATCTCTGCAGTGTCTTTAAGACTTTGCTCCTCTTCAATCTCTTCTGGCGATTTTGAAGGAGCGTCTTCTTCATCTGCTTTATCATAGCAGGTATTGGCTCTCTTGCCAAATCGGTTAATCAAGCGACCAAGTAAACTCTCTGTTTCGCTTGATGATTTTCTATTTTTACGAGACTCGCGTTTTTCAGTTACTCTACTTTCCTGTACATGGTCGTCCCATCCTTCCACTGCCGTTGGGCATGGCATAGACGGTTCACATGTCATATTCTCTTCAAGTTTGCGACACATAGAGTGGTGCTCTGCCTCTAAAAGACGCGATTCTTGAAGCCTTTCTTCTTGTTGCTCTATATAAAATGCTTCTCTTGTTGATATAACAAGATGCATCAGTTGCTCAATAATATCGTCAGTAGAGTTTATTAGACTATCAAATGTAACAGCAAGAAATCTAACATCACCAAGATACCCTTCCTGCTTTCCCTCAAAGAGAAAAGAAGGTTTCAGGGAAGCTCTTATCTCTGAATCTGGAATGTATGGAACAAAGGCATTGCTTTGTACTTCCTGAACAAGCTGTTTGGGAGAAAGATATGGAGCATAGTATCTAACCTTTGCTTCTATATCACGTTCTCTCAAAAGATACGGCAGATAATAGAAATCCATACCGATACGGCTAAACATGGATTTTAAATCAAAATAATGACTACAGATGAAGTTATTAACGACTTCATCATAACCATTTTCGATGTAGAACACCTGATTACAATCTGGTAGAAATGGTAATTCCCTGAATAGTATTTTGTTTACTGCCATATATCTTTATGTTTGTACGCCGACAAGATTTCACTTGCCGGCGTAGGATTGATAATTATTTCTTACAAAACAGTTTACCCAAGAGACCGCCTTTCTGTGGTTCATTAGTCTTAGGCTCATCATCTACGAAGTAGTCATTGCTTTCTACCATAGATGCACAAGGTTCTTCTTCTGCCAAGCACATGGACATCTTGCTGTAGAACTTACTGCGGCTCTTGCGCTCCTTTGCAAACATGGCTTGTGTCTCTTCTGCATTGGCAGAGAAACAAAGAGAGTTTTGAACGCCTATCTCTCCTGCCACTTTCTCTACATCCTGGTCAGCTCCGATATAGGTAAATGTCCAGCCCATCTGTCGAAGCTCTTCCACCAGTGACTTGATTTGCTTTCCGCGCCAAGTACGTGAAGCATTCTCGTAGCCATCAGTTATGATAGTAACAAGCACGCGGTCGTCATGAGTTACTTTCTGCTGGAGTTCGCTGATACAGGTTCCCATAGCATCATAGAGAGCCGTGCAACCAAGAAGAGGATAATCTTCTCTTGTGATGTTACGAGCTTCTGCAATAGGCATAGCAGAATAGATGCGATTAAGGAAATGTTCGCCAGCACTAAACGAAGCAAGTGTTACATGCTGCAGAAGTTCTGGGTGCTCCTTCTGGGCCATACGGATGGTAGCAAGAGTTTCATTGACACCTGAAAGTGCCTGTGAATAGATAGACTCCAT
>SFIS01000041.1 GCA_004555245.1 Bacteroidales bacterium | reverse complement strand
CTCGCGGTGGACACCGTTGCCTCGGACTATGCGCTTCCCGCTATCGGGGCACGCTCGGGACTTTCACCCATTAGATTATGCCCATGTCGGGCGAACAATGAGAAACGGGGGCGCACACAGCGTCCCCGTTTTTCATGCCCCTCACCGCCGCCGCCCCTCCCCGCCCGTATTCTTCGACCTGGTCGAAGAACACCGGAGGGGCAAAATGACGGCGGGCGGTCTCATTTCAGCAGCCGCTTCCTGCCACCCGAGATGACGACGCCGCGGTAGCGGGCGGGGTCAACACGCCTGCCCTGAATGTCGTAGCAGGCAGAGGCGGCGGACGGCGGCGGCAGCAGCGTCGTGTCGCGGATGCCGGTGATGTGCTGCATGATATAGTCCAGACCCGCCAGAGCGTCTATCTCGCCCTGGCCGTACACGTTGTTGGGATAGCCGGACGCCGGGTCGCGGCGGCGGGCCGTGGCGGCGAAGATGTCCTTCACCTGCTCGGGAGTCAGCGTGGGGCAATGCTGCAGCCACAGGGCTATGATGCCCGCCACGACGGGCGACGACATCGAGGTGCCGCTGTCCGCCGACCAAGGGTAGCGGCGACCGCCGCAATCGGTGAAGCGAACGGTGTGCTTCGCGGCATAGCCCGCCGGTTCCGCCTCGATAAAATAGCTGCTCAACGCCGACACGATGTTCTGGCCGGGCGCACTGATGTCCGGCTTCGTCAGCCCGGAAAGCGTGGGGCCCATGCTGCTGAAACGGGCGCGCTCGCCGTCCGTGCCGTAGTTGATGGACACAGTCTTGCCCTCGGTGTTGACAACCGACGTGCGGTAGGCGGTGGCACCGACACACACCACACGCCCGACACTGCCGGGGAAGAGGACGGAATGGTCTGAAGAATAGTCGCAGAGCGTCGGGTCGGTGCTGTCAGACACAAACTGTCCCTTGTAGGCATACGCCTCGATGTCGTTGCCGGAATCAAGCAGGCGGAAGGCGACGGGGCAGCCGGACCCGCCGAGAGAGGTGTCTTCAGTATGAAAATAGAATTCTGCCGCAACCTTTGTGGCGTCGTAGCCAGACGGATAGGCGCAGAATACGATGACGGCATCGCCCTCATTGCGCACGGTGACGGTGTCAAGCACGACGCTGTCGGGATATGCCGCGAGGACGGAGGTGTCGTACATGAATGTCTTCTCCGTTCCACCGCTGTCGAAGAATGTGACAGCCACGGCAGGATATCGTGCAGAACAGGTGTTTATCAGGAATTTGCCGTTGTCGGGCCTTACGAAAGCGCCGCAGATATCCGCTCCGAGAGGTTTCTGCATATACATCCCCTTCATGCCCTCGTTGCCGGCCGAGCAGACGAGGATGCGTCCCGGTCCGAGCATCTTGTTGATGACGTCGGTGTAGAGGGGAGCCTCGTAGAATTCGTCCTTCGACCCTTCGCTCAGGTTGATGACACACGGCTTGCCCACGCTCCCGGCATAGTCGAAGATGTATTTGAAGGCGAGGATGTCTGTCGCCGTGGTGTATTTGTAGAGGTCTTCCGGCTTGACGAGTGTCTTGTTCTGCCCCACCATGTTCGCCACGAGACAGAGGTCGGCGTCGGGAGCCATGCCGATGTATGGCGAGAGGGTGCCGTTGCCCTCGCTGCCGCTGCCTGCCGCAATGCCGGTGGTGTGCGTGCCGTGGCCTATGATATGTGCGTCGGCAGAGCGTGCCTTGGTGCGGAGGGCGGCGGCGGTGGTGTATTGCCGGCCTACATAGACGGTGTCCGACACGCCGTCAGAGGCCTTGCCCACAACAGCTTCGCCACTGTCTGTGCCGTCGAGCTGGTCCCACAGGCGGCGGATGCGGCATTCTGTGCCGTCGGAGGTGAGGAAGGTGGGGTGGTTGAGGTCGAAGCCCACATCCACCATGCCTACGACAACGCCCTTGCCCGTCAGACCCTGACGGACAACAGACAACGGCGACGGCGACGGCGGGACAGCGGTCAGAGGCTTGTCCCACAGCTCGGCTGAATGTACGATGAGGTGTGTGGTGTCGAGCGTGACATCGTTGCTCACGCCGGCCTCGATGCGCCGGACGGCGGCGAGAGAGGCGAGGGGCTCGATGGACGAAAGGGGGATGGCGGCGACGTAGATGTCGTCGAACGAGGCAAAGACGCGGCAACCGTACTCCGTCAGCAGCCTCCGGGGCGTGATGCCGTCAAGGCCGGGGGCGTCGATGCTGACAAGGGCGGTGATGAAGGGTGAGGCAGAAGGCCGGCCGCCCTTCACGGCTGGCGTCTCGCGGGCGGCTGCCGCAGCCTCGCGCACCAGTGCCGACATCTTGTGCCGGGGCTGTCCCGCTATGCCAAGCGGCAGCAGCAGGAGGATGAAGAGTAGTATTTGTTTCATGTCTTTTGTGGCGTTATGAACGTTAGTGGCGTCCGGGTCCTCCGGAACATCCGGAACATCCGGGATCTCCGGAATCTCCGGGACACCCGGATCCTCCGGCCCCTCCGGTTTCAGAAAATCAGCTTTTCTTTCTTCAGCACCTCATGCAGCTCGTCGGGCGTGCCGGTGCATAGTGTGCGGTCGGATGTCATCACCCACAGCCTGTCTGCCAGGCGCAGCGCCATCTCCATGTCGTGGGTGGAGAGGAGTGCCGTGACACGGCTGCCGTGGGCTCCGCCGGCCATCGTGATTGACTTCAGCAGGCGCATCGTCTCCGCCTTAGAGGGATAGTCGAGAAAGGCGGTGGGCTCGTCGAGCAGGACGAGCGGTGTCGTCTGGGCGAGAGCCTTCGCTATCATCACCTTCTGACACTCGCCGTCAGAGAGCGAACCGATGTTGCGGTGGCGCAGCGGCGCGATGCCTACGGCGGCGATGCTGCTGTCGATGACGGCGGTGTCGTGAGCCGTCAGCCTGCCCCAGAGGTTGGTGTAGGGCGTGCGGCCGAGAGCCACGGTCTCCTCTACGGTCAGCATCCGCACCTCAGGCCTGCCCGTCAGCACGACACTCACGAGGCGAGCCCGCTCTCTACCAGTCAGGGCAGAGGCGTCGCGACCCGATATGCACACCGTGCCGGAGAGGGGCGGAAGGAAGCCGGAGAGCGTCTTCAGCAACGTCGATTTACCTACGCCGTTGCGGCCGACAAGGCAGGTCAGACAGCCCGAACGAAGCGTGGCGGAGAGATGCGAAGCAACGGTGCGCGAGCCGTAGCCTATCGAGAGATTATCTATGGAGAGGATGTCAGATGGATTCGATGTAGTCATAGAGGGCTTTGTAGAATTTGTGGCGTGTCATGGTGGGAGCGTCGCCGAGGATGATGAGTTTCATGCGGGCACGCGTGATGGCGACGTTCATGCGACGGATGTCGCTCAGGAAACCTATCTGACCCTCGTCGTTGGCGCGCACGAGAGAGATGAGGATGATGTCGCGCTCCTGGCCCTGGAAGCCATCGACGGTGTTCACGCTGATGTTGTGGCGCAGAGGGCGGAAATACTCTTCTTTCTTCAGCAGCTGCCGCAGATGCTGCACCTGGGCCCTGTAGGGCGAGATGATGCCGATGTCGATGCTCTCGTCGATGGCGCGACGGAGCCCGATCTTCTCGATGTAGAGCTGCAGGGCGGCGAGTGTGAGGCGTGCCTCCGTCTTGTTTACCCTGCCGTATGATTCGCCGACAAACTCTTCGCGGCACGCCATGTCCGACGTGTCAATCCACAGCATGGGGATGTCGTAGTCGAGGATGGAGCGGTGGCTGACCTCGGGAGCCGACACCACCTTCCCGTCGTAGAACCACTGCGAGGAGAAGCGCATGATGTCGTCGTGCATGCGATACTGCATCGTGAGCATCGTCACCGCCCCGGGACGCCGTTCGGCGATGCGCTGCATGAGTGTCACGCCAAGTCCGCCGCGCAATGCCTCATGGCTCTTTATCGTGGGCGGCAGCTGGCAGTGGTCGCCGGCAAGCACCACACGCGACGCGCGGCGCATCGGAATCCAGCAGGCGGCCTCGAGAGCCTGCGCAGCCTCGTCGATGAAGAGTGTGCCGAAGGTCTGCCCGTCAAGAAGGCGGTGGGCGGCGCCGACAAGCGTGCAGGCTATCACACGCGCGTTGGAGAAGAGCTGCTGGTGGATGGCAGCCTCAAGCTCGGTGGCGCGCGAGCGAAGACGGTCCACCTTATCGTGCCATGAACGGTCGCCACGACGGCGGTGGCGGCGCAGATCGCGCAGCGTCTTGCGCAGAGACCACAGCTCGGGATAGTCGCCGTGGGCCTCGAAAAGACGCTCGTAGGTGAAGCCAAGCATCTTGTCGTTGACACGGGTGGGATTGCCAACACGAAGCACGGGGACACCGCGATCGACAAGTTTCTCGGATATCCAATCGACCGCCATATTGCTCTGGGCGCACACCAGAACCTGATTCTCGCGCTGGAGACACTCCACGACAGCCTCGACGAGTGTCGTCGTCTTTCCCGTTCCCGGCGGACCGTGGACGATGGCGACATCCTTGGCGCGCAACACCTCGTTGACGGCGTGCTCCTGAGAGGCGTTAAGCCACGGCAGACGGATGTCGCCGAAGGTGTAATGCTCCAAAGGTATGTCGGTGTAGCACACGTCGCGCAGATGCGACAGACGCGTGCCCCTGCCCTCTATGACACGGTTGAGGGCGTCGAGCATGCAGCGGTAGCTCGTCTCGTCGAACGACAGCTGCACGCCAAGACCCTCCGTCTGCTGAAGCAGGGCGGCGTCGCCCTCGCTGCGAAGGGCTACTACCATCTGCTTCTCCTCGGCATAAGAGACGGTGGCTGTAACATTAAGGTAACGCGGCTTTGCCCCGGAGGCAGAGGCCGGGGAGCTGGCGAGCGTGAAGAACGTGACGGGACGGCTGAACTCGAAGTTGTGCTCGATGTCGAGGTCTGTGCTGCGCGAGAGGGAGAGGCAGCACTGGTTGAGGGAGTTGTAGAACATCTTGCCCGCAACGACAGGCCACCACGCGTCGCCGCGCTTCATGATGCGGCCGATGCCGCGGGCTTCGGTCTGAACGCGAAACGCCTCGCGCTCAGCCTCGTATTCAAGGCCGAGAAGCTGCTTCTGCTTCTCGAGGGCAAGTATGGGATTGGTGTAGCTCATGTCTGATGAGTGGGGATGAATGGCGCAAAGGATGGCGCATCGCCGGCTTCTATGCGCATAATGCGAATGCAAAAATACGACTTTTTCGCGATTCGTGCAAAAATTAGACACCTTTTTCTGACGAAACGTTTTTTTGCATAATAAGAGAATATTGTTTTGAACAATGCTTAATAGCACTCCGAAAACGTGAAAAAAAGAGAAAACATGCTTCCCTTTCAGGAAAATTCCGTAACTTTGTAGCGGTGTATGCACTGCATACGGCAAAAGCGGCGGCCACGCCGTCATGCCGCCATACTAACGACAAACCAAAAACAACACACTAATATGGAAGCAATAAAAAACGCATTCGCAGCCAAGCTGCTTGCCATCAAGGCCATCAAACTGCAGCCGCAAGAGCCTTTCACATGGGCCTCGGGATGGAAGTCTCCTATCTACACCGACAACCGCAAGACACTCGCCTACCCCGACGTGAGGCGATTCGTGAAGCAGGAGCTATGCCACATCATCAACAGCGAGTTTCCGGAGGCGGACGCCGTGGCAGGAGTGGCGACAGGAGCAATAGCGCAGGGCGCACTCGTCGCTGAAGAACTGGGCATGCCCTTCTGCTATGTTCGATCGAAACCGAAGGACCACGGCATGGGAAACCTCATCGAAGGTACTCTGCCCGAAGGCGCTAAAGTGGTGGTGGTGGAAGACCTCATATCCACAGGAGGCTCGTCGCTCAAAGCCGTGGAGGCTCTCAGACAGGCGGGATTCGACGTCGTGGGCATGGTGGCAAGCTACACCTACGGATTCCCGCAGGCGGAACAGGCGTTCAGACAGGCACAAGTGAAACTCGTAACCATCTCTGACTACGATCACACCACGGCAATCGCTGCGAAAACAGGATATATCCGCGAAGAAGACCTCGAGGTGCTCGCCGAATGGAGAAAGTCGCCCGAGACGTGGAAAAAATAAGGTTTAATTCTTTTTTATTTGATTTTTTTCGTCAAGAACGTCAAGAACGTCACGAACGACAAGAACGTCACGAACGACAATTTACATAAAATGGCAAAATACGAAAGCAAAGTGAACTATACACCGCACGCCACCGCAGAACAGGTGTATGCAAAACTGTCGAACCTCGAATCTTTTAAGCCTCTGCTGGAGAACCTGGCCGACAACCCCCTCGTAAGACAGAAAATCGAGGAGGAGGGGCAGGACCCGAAGATTCTCGAACAGCTGAAGGATGTGAAACTCACTGCCGACACCATCACATTCCCCGTACCCATGCTCGGAAGCATGACACTCGAAATCATCGAACGCGAAGAGAACAGATGCATCAAGATGCAGGCCGCAAACGTGCCGATGGAGGGATACCTCTGGATTCAGGTGCTGCCCGTCTCTACAGGAGGCTCCAAGATGCGCCTCACGCTGAAGGCGGAACTCAACATGATGATGAAGATGATGATAGGATCGAAACTGCAGAAAGGCATTGACAACATGGCTGCAGTGCTCGCACAGCTGCCTTACCAGATGATGTAACGACAAAACCGAACAACAATGAAACTCTGGGAAAAGAACTACAGCATAAACAAGGAAATCGAACGCTTCACCGTGGGACGTGACAGGGAACTCGACATCTACCTCGCAAAATACGACGTCCTCGGCTCCATGGCTCACATCACGATGCTTAACACCATCGGCCTCATAGCCGACGACGAGCTGCCGCTGCTGCTCGCCGAACTGCGGCGCATCTACGACATCTGCGAGAAAGGTGACTTCATAATCGAAGACGACATCGAGGATGTCCACTCGCAGGTGGAGCTGATGCTAACACGAGCCCTCGGAGACATGGGAAAGAAGATTCACTCGGGACGCTCGCGCAACGACCAGGTGCTGCTCGACCTGAAACTCTTCACGCGGGCGCAACTGAAAGAGGTGACAGAAGAGACCATATCGCTATTCGACGAACTCATTGCCAAGTCAGAGGAATACAAGGACATCCTCATGCCGGGATATACACACCTGCAGGTGGCGATGCCGTCCAGCTTCGGACTGTGGTTCGGAGCATACGCCGAATCGCTCACTGACGACATGCTCTTCATGCAGGCCGCATACCGCATGACAAACCGGAACCCCCTCGGATCGGCCGCCGGATACGGATCGTCATTCCCGCTAAACCGACAGATGACGACAGACCTCCTCGGCTTCGACACCATGAACTATAACGTCGTATATGCACAGATGGGACGCGGAAAGATGGAACGAAACGTGGCGTTCGCCATCGCAACCCTCGCAGGCACGCTCGCCAAACTCGCTTTCGACGCCTGCCTCTTCAACTCGCAGAACTTCGCTTTCGTCAAACTGCCGAAAGAGTGTACCACAGGCTCATCAATAATGCCGCACAAGAAAAACCCCGACGTCTTCGAACTCATCAGGGCTAAGGCGAACAAGCTGCAGGCTCTGCCGCAGCAGGTGACGCTGATAATGAACAACCTGCCATGCGGATACTTCCGAGATCTGCAGATAATAAAGGAGGTCTTCCTGCCTGCATTCGACGAACTGAAAGACTGCCTGCAGATGACGGCATACATCATCAACCGCATGGAGGTCAGAGACGACATACTGCAGAACAGCATGTACGATGCCATATTCTCCGTAGAAGAGGTCAACCGCCTCGCCGCAAACGGAATGCCCTTCCGCGACGCATACAAGAAGGTGGGGCTCGACATCGAGGCAGGGACGTTCAAACCCGACCGCAACATCCGCCACACTCACGAAGGCTCTATCGGAAACCTATGCAACGACCGAATCAACGCTCTCATGCACAGCATCGTGGAGGAGTTCGGATTCTGCCGCGTAGAAAAGGCGGAACAGGCCCTGCTCGCATCAGCCAAAAGACAATGACGGCTTTCAACACAACAGAAACGATGAAGATGCAAAAAAAAATGAAGACGTTGCTGACGGCTGTCGCACTGATGTGCGCAACAGCCTGCAGCGACGGCTTCACATACACTACATATCCCTGCTACCTCGTCATAGACAACAGCATACACCAGAACACAACGCTCGCTGCTGCCATGACAGCAGCATCGCCCGGAGTGTTCTGCACCATAAGAAGCAACGAGACGAAAAAGAAATATCTCTTCTCGAACAATATGGGACAGACATCCGAAACGCAATTCACTGCCATCGACCTCAGACAGACACGCAGCATCGGCATGAACAACGCCGTCGTCGTCGGTTTCGGATCGCTGACCGGGGAGTTCTACGCCTACGACCTGGAATGCCCGGAATGCTATGACCCCAACGCCGTGCCAAACCGTTCGAAACCACTCGACATACACTCTGACGGCAACGCCACATGCAAAGTATGCCACCGGACATTCAACCTCAACAGCGGAGGCAACTGCACATCGGACGCCGGAGTGAAGAACATGACACGATACAGGGCTGCGACAGCAGGACCATTCGCAACTCTCGCCGTAGGCAACTGACGTGACACGCAACGGAAAACAGCATCTACCCCACCCCACTACAGCGGAAGACAGAAGCGTTTCAACAACATGGACATCAAACCTATACAGAAACTGAGGACACTGGCAATAACAGCCTCTCTCCTAATGACGGCTCTGCACACAGCGGCGCAGGAGATTCCCGTGCTCACACCATGGGGAACACCTTACAGCTGGCTGCACAAGGGACTGAACCTGCAACTCGACCTCGGAGCCACCATAGGCTTCGGGAAACACAACCCCTACCGCAACGGAGCCTTCTACACCGACATCTCAGCACTGTATCTCACACAATGCGGAGACCCGAAACTGTGGGTCGCGGCTGGAGCGGCACTGTCTCACACAAGGCTGGCTGGAGAATCATACATCAACGGATCACTCGGCCTCACGGCAGCATATCAGCTCAACGAACGCCTCACCGCTCTCGCAGCCGTCGCCTACACCACACCCCCGCTCGGCGCCACCCCACGCCACGCCTGCCTGCCCTACCCCTGCAGCACCATGACACCAGCCGCAATGCGGTACATGCCCGGCTTCCGCTCGCCTTACTTCTACCCGGACATGAGGATGACACCCGGCATGAGCGTCACAGGAGGCGTCGATTACAAAGTGACGGAAACGTTCCACATCGGGGTGAGCGCGACATGGAGCGTCGTCAACGACAACGCATACTGGTATTGACAACACACGCCACCGACAGACGCAAAACATGACATACAACGACATCATCAACCGTCTGTCATACATCTACGACAGACAGGAGGCACGCGCCATAGCACGGCGGCTGCTCGACGAGACGTTCGGCCTCTCGCTCACTGACATCGCACTCGGAGCGGCAGAACAGCTCTCCGCCGATG
The DNA here is from genome assembly GCA_004555245.1 of Bacteroidales bacterium. Taxonomy (GTDB): domain Bacteria; phylum Bacteroidota; class Bacteroidia; order Bacteroidales; family Bacteroidaceae; genus Prevotella. The sequence goes on along the minus strand of SFIS01000041.1, from coordinate 18,136 downwards.
ACACGGCACGCTTAGAACGGATGCTCGGCAGACTGGAAGACGGAGAACCGCTGCAATATGTCACAGGGAAGACAACGTTCTGCGGACTGACGTTCAACGTAGGAGAAGGCGTACTCATACCGCGGCCGGAAACAGAACAACTCGTGCAACTCGCCTGCGACCATGCACGACGCACGGCACACCACACACAACGACAGCCGCACATCCTCGACATCGGCACAGGGTCGGGATGTATCGCCATATCAATCTACAGACTGCTGACAGACAACGGAATGACACCCCACGTCACGGCTCTCGACATCAGCGACAAGGCCCTCGGCATTGCAAGGCTTAACGCCGCAGCACTCGACACCCACATACGGCTCGCGAAACACGACATCCTGAACCCCGCCGACAACGCCTCGCTCCCCGACCGAGAATATGACATCATCGTCTCAAACCCACCGTACATCTGCACAAAAGAAGCGGCGGAGATGCACCGCAACGTGCTGCGCCACGAGCCGCACACCGCACTCTTCGTGCCAGACGACAACCCGCTGCTCTTCTACAAAGCCATAGCACACACCGCAATGCGCACACTCAAGCCCCAAGGCACAATCATACTCGAGACTAACAGGGCATACAACGGAGACACAGCACAGCTTCTCATACAGACTGGATTCAACAACGTAGAGACAAAGAGAGACATATACGACAACCCGCGCTTCGTCACGGCACGCAAAAACAAATCATAGACATGGAAACGACAGAGAACGAAACCGTCATACGCCTCACAGCCATCTGCGCACGACGCGAGATGTGCAGCAGCGAAGCAAGAAAGAAAATGCAACAGTGGGGCATCGACAACGACACTGCCGACAACATCATCGACAGGCTGAAAAACGAGCGCTATATCGACGAACATAGATACTGCAAGGCATTCATAAACGACAAGATGCGCTACAACCACTGGGGAGAACACAAAATCGCCGCTGCACTAAGGGCAAAAGCCATACCCGACACCACAATCGCCGCTGCCCTCAACGCCATCGGAAACGACGAATGGAAGGATGCGCTCATGCCGGAAATGAAAAAGAAAGCGCGGCTCCTGAAAGCCGACAACCACGAAAGACACAACCGCCTCATACGCTTCGCCATGCAGCGAGGCTTCTCATACAGCATCGCAGAACAATGCGCGGCGAGCATAGAAGAGGACTAAAGAAATCGCTGACCGGCAGTATTATTACAGAACTTTACGGCAAGTCAGGCTTCAGCAGGAAATCAAACAGGCCGACGGTTATTATGCCATTGTCGTCTGTCCATGGCATGATGTCATCCTTAACTACTATTATCTTCTTGAACGAATCAGAGATACGCATCAGCGATGCCATCTCCTGCTGCCTCTTCTCTTCGTCAGGAAGAGCCAGGGCAGACTGGATATAATACTTCGTATTGCCTACATTCACCACAAAATCCACCTCAAGCTGATGCCGCCGCCATTTGCCGCTGCTGTCAACAGAACGCCGATCGACAATACCGACATCGACTTTATATCCGCGTCTTCTGAGTTCATTATATATAATATTCTCCATGATATGAGACTCTTCGAGCTGCCTCATGCCGAGAAGCGCGTTTCTGAGCCCGATGTCAGTGAAATAGTATTTTGACAAGCTTGAAATGTATTTCTTGCCCTTGATGTCATAACGCTCGCTCTTCTCTATCATGAACGCATCCTGCAAGAATGACAAATAACGATCGATGGTGGCAGGGCTGACCTTCACTTGTTTTACACTTTTGAACGTGTTGGAGAGTTTCGTAGGATTGGTGGGGGCCCCAATGCCAGACGCCACGATACGCACAAGCTCCTCCATCTCGCTCTCGTTCTTTATGCGATGACGCTCAAGCACATCTACAAGATACACGCTTTCAAAGAGATTGGTGAGATAGTCTGTCTTTTTCTTGTCGGTGGTCAAGGTCAGTATGTGCGGAAGCCCGCCGTATGTATAATAGTCCTTCCACGCCTCATGCGGACTTTTGCCCGCTCCCTCGCAATATTCTGACAACGAGAGCGGAAACATACGTATCTCATCGCCACGCCCACGAAACTCAGTGATGATATCCGTCGAAAGGAATCGGGAATTGCTGCCCGTGACATAAACGTCAACATTTTCAATTCTGAGCAGGCTGTTGAGCACCTCCTCAAATCCCTCCACCAACTGCACCTCGTCTAACAACACATAAAACAGCTCGCCGTCTGTCAGCTTTGACTTGATATGTCTGTAGAGTTCCAAAGCATTACGCAAAGGCTTGCTTTCTATATCGTCAAGCGCTATCTTGACTATATGGTCGTCTGACACACCCGACGCTATAAGATGCCGGTAGAACAGTCTGAACAGCAGATACGACTTTCCGCATCTTCTCACACCAGTGACAATCTTGACAAGACCATTTTGCTTGCCGTCAATAAGCTGCTGAAGATAAAAATCACGTCTTATTATCATAGCCTCCTCTTTTGTTTGCGTCGTTTTTTTGGCAATATTGCCACTTTTTCGACACAAAATTAAAGATTTTAATCCAATCCGGCAAATTTTACGTCGTTTTTTTGGCAATATTGCCACTTTTTCGACACAGAGACTATGAAGAACGCCTTCTCCTGAAGCATACCGCAAGGCGACAGCCACACACACACGACCCACCACCCCTCATGAAGCATCCATAAGGCGCGACCGAAACCACCGCCTGCAAAGGAAGATGAAGATTCCAGGGAAACATGATTTTCACAACAGAAAATTTTTGGAATATAAGAACGGGTCATAGGGACAGGTATGAAGTGAACCCACAAAGTTGGACGAGTTAATAACTGTGAACCTGTCCCTATGATTCCTTCATCATAATAGTCCGGAATTGGTTTAAGGGCAGCGGCAAATAACTGTCGCTGCTTTTTCTTTTGGAAGAAATTTGGAGAAATGTTTGGAGTAATGGAAAATAGTTTGTATCTTTGCTCCCAAAAAATGGAAAGAATATGGAAGCTACAGCATTTTCACCGTATCAAATGAAGATCATTGGACTGATGGAACATGTAAAGTCTGATGAGCAGATGAAGGAGATAGGAAATCTTCTTTCTGACTATTTTGCCCAAAAAGCGGTACAGGAGACCGACAAGCTTTGGGATGATAAAGTTATTGATTGTTCTACAATCGAGAAGTGGAAGAATGAACATTTGAGAACTCCATATTGATGATTTATGAATAGTATTCAAAGGATTGTTTTAGATACAAATTGTCTTTTGATGTCGATACCAAGCAAAAGTCCATATCATAATGTATTCATGTCATTTTTGCGTGGAGATTATATTTTGTGTATAACCAACGAGATTCTTTTAGAATATGAGGAAATAATATCAAATAAAACCAATTCAAAAGTTGCTGCCAATATTGTAAACGCCATATTATCAAGAGATAACATATTGTTCATTAATCCTGTTTATAGATTCAAATTGATTGAATCAGATCCAGATGATAATAAATTTGTGGATTGTGCTATACATTCCAATGCAAAATATATAGTGAGCCAGGACAAACATTTTGGTATTTTGAGAGATATAGATTTTCCAAAACTGGATGTTATTGATATTGATACATTTCAGCACATTCTTTACAGATAATAAAATCCTCCCGAAATCCATGTGACATGTGACGCTTGGGGTTATAGGATGGTGTTGAGAGAAGCCACATAATTGTAAATAATCAGAGAAATGTTTGGAGGAATGGAAAATAGTTTGTATATTTGCGGTGGGTCATAGGGACAGGTAAATTGGTTCACTCTTTCGGACCAGTGAACCTGTTACAATGATTCTTTCAACGGTGGATTTCCGCTACGATGCCTGCGGACTTTGGACAACATTCAGGTATCAGTATCCTGCCAGGGTAGTTGGAGATACAGAAAACGTCCATGAAACCACCTTGGTAGGGCATGAAAAGGGCATGAAAAGGGCACAAAAAGGACATGAAACTACCAAGAAAACTACCAAGAAAACTACCAAGAAAACATCTATTATACAAGATTAAACAAATAATTGTCTTGAAAAGAACCCTTATGCTACAATAAAAGAAATGCAGGAAACGAGTGCCGTAGAGGCATCTGTCTCCTGCTGTCATTCTTGTTCCCATCACCGTTTCGCTGCTGTCTGAGAGGTGTGTCTGAGAGGTGTGGTTATTTCTTCTTGTAGATTATCTTCACGGGCATGTGGCAGATGTTGTCGTATTTCTCGATGATGTCGCCCTTGTCGGTGTCTATGACCCACATGCTTCCGTTTCTGCCCGTCTGCTTCGGTTCGTAGAATGCGACGTATGTGCGTTTGTGGTCGGCGGACATCTCGAAGCCGGTGATGACGGCGTCGTCGGTGCCCACTGTCTGGAGTATGCCGGCATCGCTGAGTAGCTGTGACGTGGTGTAGTTCCAGCGGCGCACCTTGTTGCCGTCAGCGAAGAGGAGGGAATAGTATGTCATGTTTGCGATGGCAGGCGTACGGGGTTTCAGCGGACACTCGCCCACCATGGCTATCTTCGTGCCGCCGTTGTCGGAGAGGACGGTCTCGGAGGTGTCGTAGTTGTATTTCCAGAAGGATGTGGCGAGCACCACTTTCTGCACCAGCATGCCGTTTTTGACGACGACGAGGACCTGCGGCTCTGCGGTGGCTGCCTGCTCTTCGGTCATGCGGACGTAGGTCATGTTGCAGAACGTGCGTCCGTTGAAATAGTTGTTTGTGCCGTGGCAGGTCTCGCGTGTCTGGTGATAGTTTGCGCTGCAGTAGTATGGTCCGTAGCCGTTGTAGAGTTGTGCGAGTGCGCCGAGTTCGTTGTCCCATACGAGGAGTTCGTAGTTCCAGCCCGTGCCGTTGTCTCTGACGATGATGTTCTGGTCGTAGGTGTATTTGAGTTTTGCCGGTTTGACGAGGGCACCTTCTGTCGTGGAGAACTCATACACCTTTCCGTTCTCGCATAGCACGGGGTATGCCACGCCCGATGCGTCCATTGACGGTATGCCGAGAATTGTAGGCTTGAAGTCGTCGTATTCTCTCACCTGCAGCATGTTCTCCACCACCATTGTCTTCTCGTTGATATAGTAGAGGGTGGGCACGTCGTCGCCTTCTGTCCCCCTGCCCTGGCAAGCGATGATGAGGCTGCCTGCGCTCTGCACCATATCGGCGGGGTTTGATGCGAAGAAGATGTCGTCGTTGTTGAGCGAGAGGCAGTCGTAGTCGTAGAACACGGGTGCGGAGCCGTCGAGTGGTTTCTGCATGAAGGAGAGCATGGGGCGTCCGTCGCTGTCGCGGCTGAGAATCGTTATGCCTTCTTCGTACGGGGAGTTGACGTTGAGTTTGAAGGGGAAGAACGTCTTCCCGTCTTCGTTCTCGAGAATCAAGCGGCAGTTCCAGCTGCCCAGTTCCTTTCCGGTGTAGGTGAGTGTGGGTTCGTTGCTGTATGTCTTCTGGTCGATTTCCCATGTTGTCGTCACGCTCTTGTCGCCGTTGGTCTGTGTGTAGCGCGGCGTGACGGTCAGCGTCTCGTTCTTATTGATGTCATACACCTCTTTCATGCTTGTCCCATCGATGACGATTTCCGAGAGCGGTCGTTCGGCCAGTGTGGTGTCATCGCTGAAGCATGATGTGAGGAGGAGGGCAGCGAGGGCGAGACAGAATGCCACTCCCCGCGCCCTTCTCGATGAGAGGGGGGAGAATATTTGCTTTGGCGTTTTGTTTGCGGTCTGTTTCATTGCATTTCTGTTTTTGGAGTCAATACGGGTTAGGGAAGTCGAACGGGAAGTCGGGGTATGCCTCGACAATCATGTCGTGGTTGGCGGGGTCGGAGAAGAAGTCGTACATCGGCGCGTAGATATATTTCTTGAATATGGTGCGATAGACGTACGGGTCGCCGTAAGGTATGTGTTCGAGGTTCTCGCCGTATGCCTCTGCCATCTTCTTGTAGGTCTCGGGCAGTATGTCAGCCAGAGCGTGGAAATATTCCACCATCTTGATGAACTTGTACGGATGCCACACACCGAGCGTTGCGGTGTCCCACACTTTCTCGCCGTGTGCGCTGAGCCATTCGGGCTGTTCTATGGCATTGTCGAAGGTGAGGATACGGTGCTGGCTCAGCGAATCGAGTGTCGGGCGGAAGTTCTCGTTCTCTTCGAGAATGAGATGCAGCCTGTATTTTGTGTAGCCTGTCGCATAGGTGCCTTCGAGACCGTCGCGTAGAATCTCGACGGGTATGTATCCGTTGATGGAATCGGGCTGTACGACGGCTTCGCCGATGTTATACTGCACGCCCTGTGTTGCTGTGGTGAGAGCTGGGTCGATGCTGTACTTCACAGAGCGTGGCTGCGTAGCGGTAGTGCCCATGATGCGGAACGGCACGCGGTAGGTGTATGTCTTCACCTCGATGGGTGTGACGCCGAACGAGAAGTTCAGCGTGTCTTTCGTGAAATACACACCGTTGCGCTCCGTGTCGAACGTCATATAGTCAGTCTCGCTGCACGAAGCGTTCATCAAGGCAGCGAGGGCAGCCATAGCAATAGTCTTTATCTTTGTCATGTGCATAGAAGGTTTTCCTAATTTCTGTTTTCTGTCTCAGCGTCAGGTATAGGCACCACATACATCCCGCTTTCCGGTTTGTATGTGACGGTGTTGTCGTACGACGGGATGCTGAGGTTCTGTCGCTTCATGTTGAAGAAAGTCTGTCCCTCGCCTATCATCTCCCTGTAGCGTTCGGTGTTGAGGATGTCGATGGTGAGTTTCTCGTCGCCTTCTCCGCTGATGGGGTCGAGGCCGCGGTTTGTGACGACTTCGTTGTACAGGCGCAGGGCTTCAGTATAGTCGGTGTCGAGGAGACATTCTGCGGCGATATAGTACATCTCTGGCAGGCGTATGAGGTTGATGCCTTGTATGAGGTCGGCAGGGCGTGCCGATGCGTTGTTCTGCAGGTCGTAGATGTCCGTGAACTTACTCAGGCGGTATTTTGCCGTGCCTCCGAGTTCGACAGAGGTGAAGTATGCGTTTGTGCGGTAGTCAAGTCCGCTGACACCCTTCTCGTACATATCCATGAAATCGCTTCTCAGGTCGAGCGACGAATAAGATATTGTCTGCTGCAACTTGGGGCTTACGATGGAATAGAAGCCGGAGAAATAGACGCCAAAGAGACATTCTTTTTTCGAGAGAACGCCGGCGAGGTCGTTGATGACCTCTGTCTTCGTCTTCAGTTGTCTTCCGCTCTGCGCTATCACCTTCTGTGCATATTCGAGAGCTTTCGGCTTGTCGCCCATAGTGAGATATACCCTTGCCATGAGGGCTCTGACGGCGTGCAGGTTGAGGTGTATCTTACGGTCGGTCATGAATGGTGTCTCATTCTCGTGTCCCTGTTCGTCGGCGAGGAGGCGTTCCGCCTCGGTGAGGTCGGCGAGGACATGTGTGTAGTTGTCGCTGAGAGATTCGAAGTCCGGGATGTTCAGCGAGAACTCTGTGGCGTAGGGTATGCCGTCGGCTTTCGGATCGACTGTTATCTGACGGGCGAAGAGGCGCATGAGGTCGAAGTGCATAAAGGCACGGAGTGCGAGAGCCTCGCCACGATACACTGTGGCAGGATATTGTGTGGCATTCTCTACCAATGGCGAGTTGATGACGCTGTTGACGTTAGAGATATTGTTATACATATCAGTCCAGACAGATGCGAAGACATTCTTCACTCTCGTGTCGGTGTAGTTGTATTGTCCAAGCGCCGTCACGCTCTCGTTGCCGTAACACCACATTGTCTGCGACATGATTTCCAGTGTAGAGAAATACATCTCCTGTCCATAGAGCGATGTTGAGCGCAGCTTGGCATAGACACCATAGAGGGCATCTTCGACACCGTCGTTAGTGGTGAGCAGCTCGTCGCGCTTCACCTGTCCGTCGGGGGTGATATCGAGGAAACTGTCGCACGAGGTGGCAGCGATAGTCATGGCGAGTGCCATGATGATGTGTGATATCTTATGTTTCATATATGGGTTGTAGTTTTGAGGAGAAAGGAGTTTAGAATGTCACGTTCACATAGAACTCGAATCCCTGGCTGTAGAGATAGTCTGTGCCTCGCTCTATCTTCACTGTCGATAGGCGCAGGATGTCAGTGAAATTGACGCCGCAGCGCAGGTTGCGGACATAAATCTTGCGGCACATCTCGTCGCTGAACTCATAGCTGATGTTCAGCGTGCCGAGGGTGAGGGTGTTCTCCTTCTCGGCGAAGCGGTCGGTCTGCTCGGGGCGCGAGCTGTCGGCGATGTCCTTGTAGAGTGCGATGTCGCCAGGCTGTTTCCAGCGGTGGTCGAAGACGCGCTGGTCGGCATTGTATTTCGGGTTGCTGCCCTCTACTTTGCTCACGCGTGTGGTGTTGTAGATCCATGCTCCGAGGCGCATGTCGAACAGTGCGTAGAGGCTGAAGCCCTTCCAGTAGATATTGGTGTTGACGGTGCCGGTGTATCGTGGCTCAGTGTCTCCGATGAGCACTTTGTCGGCAGAATCGTAGGTGAATGTGAGCTCGCCGTTGCGCTTGATGTATATCTCGCGTCCCGTGGCGGGGTCGATGCCTGCCGATCGCACGAGTTTCAGGGCTGTGGTGCTCTCGCCCTCCGCATACTGTGGCAGTGGTGTGAGCGACGTGGCGGAGTTCTCCTCGTTCTTGTTGTTTATCTCTTCGAGGGCTTTGTTGATTTTCGTAATCTTGTTGCGGTTCATATATCCCGACGTACCGAGTTTCCAGTAGAAATCCTTTGAGCGGAAGATGTATCCGTCGAGCTGGAACTCCAGACCCTTGTTCTCCATCTCGCCGAGGTTCGACGTGGCCTGCGTGACACCTGTTGATGGCGGCATGGAGCGGTCGAGCAATAGGTCGGTGGTCTTGCGGAGATAGGCGTCGATGACGAAATTGAGGCGGCGGTTGAACATCGAGAAGTCGAAGCCGATGTTATAGTTCATCGTGCGCTCCCATGCGAGATCGACATTGCCGATGGTAAGGGGCACGGCACCGATGCCGTTGCGGTATTCGTAGGTGTTGAGATACTGATACATCGTCATTGCCTGGAACGGCGAGAAGCTCACCTTGCCGGTATATCCCATCGAGAAGCGGAGCTTCATGAGGTCGATGTTCTTCTTCACGCTCTTCATGAAGCCCTCGTTGAGGATGTTCCATCCTGCGCCTGCCGACCAGAAGTTACCCCATCGGTTGTTTTCTCCGAACTGCGACGAACCTGTCGTCCGCCATGTCCCATCTACGAAATATCTGTTTCGGAAAGAGTAGTTGGCAGTCAAGAAAGCGCCGACTGTCGCCGTCTCGCCCTGCGAGCCGTAGGGCTGGCGGTCGGAAGGATATCCGGCGGCGTTGCCTATGAACGATAGCTGGTCGTTGAAGAAGCCGATGGCCTCGGTGTTCTCCGTACGTGTCTTGTCGTGGTTCAACTCCCATCCTAACGATGCGGTGACGAGCGATTCGTCCTTGAACATCTTGTTGAACGTGCCGACGACGTTGGCGTCGTAGCTCGTAGTGCGTGTGTCTGCCTTCACGAGTTGTCCACGTTTTGTGAGGTCTGGCTCGTTCTTATAGCTCATCGACTTTGGCGATGTGAACGAATCGGACCATCCCAATGCGCTTGAGATGTTGAGATGTCCTGTCAGTCGGAACATCTTGTTGATGTCCCAGCGCACGTCGGTGATGTTGCTGAAGGTGTGTGTGCCCGCCTTCGAGTAGCTGCCGAGCTCCGCCTCGTAGAGCGGGTTGTTCATGTCCCAAGAGAGGTTGGTGTTGACAGTCCCGTCGGCGTTGTACATCGGGTCGTAGGGGTTCATGCGTGTGTATTGCGAGAACGATCCGTAGGGAGTGTTCTGCGTATCCACCTCCGAATAGTTTGTCCTGTTCGAGATGGTCACCATGTTCTTTATGAAATAGTCGAGCTTGAAGCCGATGTTGTAGCGTTTACGGTAGTCGTCCTTCATCACACCCCGTGTGTCGCCATATCGTCCCGAGAGTTCGTATCTCATGTTTGCGGCTCCGCCATAGACGCGTAGCGAGTGGTCGTGCGAGAAAGCGGTGCGTGCAGGCTGTGCCAGCCAGTCGCTGTTCTGTCCTGCCGCCACGAGTTTGTATCTCTCGTTGTATAGTTTGTCAAGAGCATACTGCTCGGGCAGCCCCGTGACGGAGTTGACAGCACCCTTGGCGTCGTACAGCCCTGCCATCTGCTCGTATTTTAGCTTGTCGGCAGCGTTGAGGAGGTTGTAGTCGCCCAGTTTCGGAAACTGCAGGTCGCCCGTGAAGTTATACTGAACCCTGACGGTGGAGTTCTTGATCGGCTTGCGCGTGATGACGATGACGCCGTTTGCCGCCTTCGAACCGTAGAGTGCTGTTGCCGACGCATCTTTCAGCACGTTGATTGTCTCCACCTCGTTCATGTCGAGGTCGTAGAGCTCCTGCATTGTTATCTCCGTTCCGTCGAGGATGATGGTTGGCTGGTTGACATCCTGCCCGGCGTTGGAGAAGGAGCTGGTGCCGCGAAGCACGAGTTCTTCGACATGGTTCGGGTTGGAGCCCTGTGACGAGTTCTGCACCACCGACATGCCGGGTGTGAGGGCAGCGATGGCGGTGAGGATATTCGTGTTCGACACCATCTTCAGCTCGTCGCCCTTTATCTGCGTCACCGAACCGGTGAACGTCTCCTTGTTCTTGTTGACATAGCCCGTGACGACGACGTCCTGTATGGTGTGCGCGTCTTCTTCGAGAAACACTTTCAGGTTGCGCATATCCTTCCCCTTCGAGGGTATGACCTTTGTCATCATGCCTATATACGACACTCTTATTTCAAACTCACCTTTCGGCACGTTGAGCATGAACTTGCCATCGATGTCGGCAGAAGTGGCGGTGAGGAGTGTTCCGTCACGATAGATTGCCACACTTGCACCCGGAAGAATCTCGCCATTGGCTTTCTCCAGTACGACACCATCCACCTTCACCACGTCCTTCGCCTGACTGACAGCAATAGCCTCAGCAGGTGGCGTGGCCGGCGCAGCAATAGTCGGCGCAAAGGGGATGACGCTGGTGCCTGTCATTGCGGCTGCAAGACAGAGGCGCACGAGGGCGCGGCAGGGGGGCTGTTTCTTTGTTGTTCTGTTCATTCTGCTAAAAGAAAAAACGAAAAGAGTTCTCTACGCTTGCCGTTGACAACCGTTGAGAACTCTTGATTATTGTAGCTTATTTATTTCACCAATACCTTCTTCACACCCTTGGCTGTCTTCACAATCACCAGTCTGCCGTTGCCGGCTGACTTGAGTGCGCGGCCTGAGATGTCGAAGTAGCGCACGTCACTGCCATTGTCGTCAGAGACGTTGACGTTCTCTATGCCTGAGGCGGATTTCTTGGCTACGACGTTCTCGTACAGGGCGAGGCACTTCTTAACTTCGTTCCACTCAGCATCGAATGAAATCTCAAAGAGGCTGAACGTGCTGATGCTCACCGTGCCGTCTGCGTTGCGCGTGAGGCTGAGGGGCGAGGTAGAGCCGTTCATGTCGTATATCTTCCAGTATTTCACTCCCAATTCCACTGTCTTGACAAACTTGTCAGTTGCCATCTCGGCCTTGTCGGCGTCATCTGCAGAAGGTGTCAGGCGTATGCCGCCGTTGTTGGCAGCCTTGGCGTCCTCGGTGATGAAGGTGGTGATGAACTGTCCATATTCGCCTTCCGGAGCAATCACTATTGGGAATGTCTCGGGATAATCGCCGTCAACATACTTTGTGACAGTGGCTGTAGCCTCGTAGGTGCCGTCCCATGTCTGTACGACAGGCTCCTCTGTTGCCGGAGTGAGCGTGTTCGACTGGTAGCCGCCGACATAAGTATTCTCTTTGCCGAATTCGCCCTTGGCTACGAAGAAGTCGCCGAGTGTCAGTGTGCCGTCCTCATTGGCTGTAAGCTTGAGGCTTGTTGCCTGCCCGTTGACGTCGGTCAGCTTGTACCATGTCTGCATGTCGTCAGATGACTTGATGTAGATAATGCCGTAAGGGCTGCTGCTGAGCGATACCTCTGCTTCCTTTGGGTTGTCGGCAGAAAGGGTGAGCTTCATGCCGCCCTGGTTCATGTTGCCCACATCGAAACCGAAGAGTTTGGTGATGTAGTAGGTGTCAATGGCTTCATAGTATGTGATGACAGTCTCGCCTTCGGTCGGAAGAACGTCGGCGCCACCTGTGAGATCCATGTAGTTGGCTGTCTTGGCAGTGTATGTGCCTGCCCAAGAGAACGCCGGAGCATCGGACTGCTTCTTCGCGCTGCCGTTCATCCACCACTGAACGTAGTCTATAACATCCTTTTTCTCGCCTTCCACTTCCTTCTGGCTGACCGTGCCGATGACGAGGGAGTTGCCCATTGTCATGGAAGACTCAGAAGTGTAGTTGAAGGATATGTTGCCAGATACACCGCCGTACATGCTTACGAGGCGGTAGCCCTTGGTTTCGTCAATAAGGTTGCCGTCGTAAGGGATTTCGAGCTTGTTGCCGTCGAATTTGGCGTCGAGTGTGAAGGGAGCGATGCCCTCGACTGTGAATGTGGCTTTGTAGGTCTTCGCTTCACCGTTCTGCGCGAGAGCGAGGGTGTAGGATGTCGGGAGCGGAGAACCTTCCTTGGTGTCATACGTTCCGGAACCGGCCGTTACCTTCCAGTTACCAGAGATATCTGGGATATTGATAGCCTCTGACTCGAGGAGCACCATCTTCACGTTGGTGAACTTGGCGAGGACGTCGCAGGTGCTGTTGTCGAAGTTGCAGTTGCCTACGAGGGTGAAGTCGGGCACTGTGATGGTCTGGGCATCCTCGCTGATGGTGAAGTAAAGTGCTCCGAGGGCTACATCGCCGAATGGGTACTTTCCATCTGCCTCAGAATAATATATTCCATTGCCGAAGACTCCCCAGCCGTTGCCGCTGGGATTGTTAACCTTGAACATCTGCTTCTCCTTAGAGAAAGCGTTTACCTTCATGGCTTCAGATCCTTTGGCACCAGCGAAACCTGTAATCTGGGCGTCGTAGATGTTGGCTGCATCCTTGGTGATGATGACTTCGCTCTCTGCTGCGAAGTATTCTTGGAAGGCCTTGCCTGCCTCTGTCACCTCGACTGTGGCGGTGAATTTATACTTGCCGAACAATTCGGCCATTGATGATACCTTTGCCTTTGCTCCTGTAGAGCACAGAATCATCATACTCAGAATGATGCTTAATGCGTAAAGTTTTCTCATACGTTTGTTATTATAAATTTATTATGATGGCAAATAATTTCAACTTGTCAACTCGTTTACTTCGTCAACTCCCAAACTATTTCAGCCCTTCGAGCATTTCCTTCAGGGCAAAACCCATGCTCGGACGCGGGGCATTGTACATATACAGCTTTCCATCCTTGTCATAGATAAGGAAGAACGGAATGCCCTTTACGTTGAGAGCCTTGCCAAGAGTACCCTCTGTGTCGTGCCACTGGTTGCCATGCACTCCGAGTTCGGACATCTTCTTCAGCCACGCATCCTTCTTCTGGTCAATGGATATGGAGAGGAACACCACGTCCTTGTTCTCCAACTCTTTCTCAAGCTTCTGCAGATGCGGCACCTCGCGGCAGCACGGCACACACCACGATGCCCACAGGTCGATATAGACATACTTTCCGCGGAACTGCGCAAAGTCCATCACATTGCCCTCGGCATCACAGAGCTTCACCTCCTTGGGGAACGGACTGCCCTTCACCGTAGAGCGGTTTGCCATAAACGTCTTAACGTATCTCCCGTCCAGACCATGCTTCTCCGTCACCTTCTGCAACTCAGCAAGACCTTCCTCATACTTGTTCTCGTAGTCGAAACGGCTGAGATATTTCTCTATGACGGCGCCACTGACTTTGTCTCTCAGTTCGCGACATTGATAGTTGGCATACAGCGAATCCATCTGTTCGGTCAGCGATGCCTTGCGAGGCAGGAAACTGGCGACAAGCGAGGGCGCAATGGGGAAGAGCGATGCCATCGGCGTGTCGATCACTTTATACGGTTTCTCCATCACCTCGCTTGCTTTCAGAGGCAACGAATCGGGGCGCACGCCAAGAATATTGGGCAATGAGATATACGAGTTGTATGTTGAGGTGTAAGCCCACATCTTTATATATTGCGCCACATTGGGTTTGCATTGGTGTTTGCGGAGGATGGAATCGGCTGCTGCGCTGTATGCGCTCAGCATGGCTCTGATGTCGGCTGGTGTCTGCGGACGTCGGGTCCACAACGCTTTATCGTTGGCTGCGACAAACTGCCCCATGGCTGACAATACCTTATTGTTGGCGTTGTCGGATGCAACGGGGACGCTGCCCTGCAATGTCATTTCGACACATGGCGCATCGCCTTCTGCATAGATAGGCACAATGGTCTGGGTCTGACGGTGGATGAATATGAGACGGTAGAGATGCTCGGACGACGGCTCTATACTGGCGGTAAACGCATCGCCGGTGAGCACCATAGCCTTCGACTGCACCTCGGCGCCAGGCTCCATGGGCTGGACATACAACTTCGCTTCGGCAACACCTGCTCCTGTCATTCGCACAGTGAGGGTCTTCTCTGCTGCCGCAACGTATGGCACCATGAGTAAAATGGTGGTGAAGAGAATTTCGTATAGGTAGTGTTTGTATTTTTTGTGCATAATAATAGATTATTCTGCGGGCAAAGATACGAACAAAAATTCTAATATCCAAATAAATAGCACGATATTGTTGCAGATATGAAAAAATAAACGTAAATTTGCCACAAAAATATCATATCTCATGAAAAAAATCCTTCTTTCTGCATTTATCGCTATCATCTGCGGCGCAACATGGGGACACAATCCCGACGATACCGTCAATCTGTGCGAAAACGTGAGACACGGCAAATTAGACAACGGACTGACATATTATCTGTTGCATAACGAAAACCCGAAAGGCAGGGCTGAACTGCACATCGTGCAGAAAGTAGGCTCCATACTCGAAGAAGACGACCAGAGAGGACTCGCACACTTCCTCGAACACATGGCGTTCAACGGAACGAAGAACTTCCCCGGAAAAAACCTCATAGCATATCTCGAAAACAACGGCATGAAATTCGGCGAGAACATCAACGCATACACATCTATCGACGAAACGATATACAGCATCACCGACGTGCCGGCAAAACCCCAACTTATCGATTCATGCCTGCTCATACTACACGACTGGTCGGGATTCATCAACCTCGAACCATCTGAAATCGACGCCGAACGAAAGGTGATTCACGAAGAATGGCGGGCAAAACGCAACGCTCAAAGCCGTATGATAGAACGGCTGCTGCCACAGCTATTCCCCGGAGGCAACAGATATGCCGACCGGCTGCCTATTGGGCTGATGGAGGTGGTGGACAACTTCCCGCACGAGACGCTGAGAAGATACTACACCAAATGGTACCGACCCGACCTACAGGGCATCGTCATCGTGGGAGACATAGACGTGGAACGCGTGGAGAAAAACATACGCACCATGTGGAGCGACATTCCGAAAAGGGAGAACGCTGCTCCACGATTATACCAGCAGGTGCCGACAATGAACGACACCATTGTGGCGATGGCACACGACAGCGAGGCACGGACGAACAGCATAAAGATAATGTTCAAACGTGACGACTACGACAACGCTCGACGGACAGACATCAGCACCATGCAAAGAGAATATCTCACGATGATGGTGGCATCGATGCTCGACGACAGAATAAAAGAATCGTCTGCCGCTGCGGACGGAACAATATCATCGCCTGCCGCTACGGACGGGTACTACTCCATATCCGCAACAAAACGTGCCTTCTCGCTATCCGCAAACTTCAATGCCGGAGAATGGCGGAAGGCGTTGAAAGCTCTCCTCGCAGAACTGAAACGTGCCGTAACATACGGCTTCGGACATGAAGAAACCAGCAGAATGGTGGCGGCGATGGATAAATCTGCCATACAGACACTCAAGACAAAACACCTGACAACAAACAGCCACTGGAGCAGACAACTGCAACAAAACTTCATCAACAACACTCCCGCACCATGCATCGAAGAGGAATGTAACCTATACAGATCTTTCAACAGAAGCATAACTCCTGAAAAAGCAGACAGCATACTGAAATGGCTCGTCAGCACAAAAGACATTGCCATATCTCTACAGGGAGAAGAACGAGACGACATCAAGTGGCCAACGGCAGAAGAAGTGAAAAACGAAATGCGAAAAGCATGGGAACAAAATGTCGAAAAAACGGAAGACAGAGAAACACGACACAATCTGATGACACACAAACCCGAAAAAGGAAAAATCATCAGAGAAAAGAAAAACAGAAAATACGGCACACGCGTACTGACACTCTCTAACGGAGCAACAGTGATTCTGAAACATACCGGAAACAAGACTGACAACGTCACACTCAAGGCTTTCAGCTGGGGAGGTAACTCTCTCTACACAGAAAAAGACCACTACAACTACTCGAACATAAACGCCGTCATACCACTCGGAGGAATCGGAACACTATCAAACCGACAACTCGCAAAGACACTCGAAGGACACACCGTCAACTACAGCGCAGAGGTGAACATGACAAACGAAACAATAAACGCAACATGCACAACAGGCGACGAAGAGACACTCATGCAATGCCTGCATCTCAGAATGACAACGGCACCACAGGACACGGCACAGTTCAGACAATGGACAAAACGCAGAAGGCAACAACTCGAAATGAGAAGCAAAATGCCGCAGGCGGTGTTCGCAGATTCGCTCTCAAAAGTGATGTACGACTACAACATACGCGTCGCACCGACAAAACCGAACAGCACTGACAGCATTGACTACAACCGAATACGGCAAATCTTCAGACAACGCTTCGAAAACGCAGCAGACTTCACATTCGTCATCGTCGGAAACTACGACGAAACCAAAATCGCCAACCTCATCGAGACATACATCGCATCGCTACCCGCAACAGGAGCAAGGAATGAACGATACCGCGACGTCATGCCACAACCAAAGAAAGGCGAAAAACATCTGCACATGAAGATGAAAATGCAGACACCAAAGACAACAGTGGTATATCAGGCTGTCGCATCATGCCCCTACACACCAACAAACAACGCAGCAGCTATCACACTGCAGCACATACTCGAAATGCTATACACAGAAGAAATACGCGAGAAAGACGGCGGCACATACGGCATCGGAGTACAAATATCACTCACACACTACCCAAAGAACCGACTGCAGCTCGCCGTCAATCTCGACACCAACAGCGGGCAAGCAGAATCCGCAGCAAGAAAGATACGGCAAATAGTCAGACAGGTTGCAGAAAAGGGACCCGACCCCCTGATGATGCGGAAATCGACAGAATACCGGCTGAAAAACCTCGACGCATACCTCGGCACCAACGACTACTGGATGCAAGCCATCATGCAAAACGTGCAGTACGGCACCGACGACGCACTCGACCCCGCAGCCACCCTCCGACGTCTCACACCCGCAACGGTCCAGAAACTCGCACGCCTCCTCGCCGACAGCCACAACACCACCCTCGCCATACTTGAAGGGGTGAAGGCGGAGTGAGAGAAACAAAGCGAGAAGGCATGTAATTGTCGCGCTGAAAGCGCAAAAGCGTAGATAACAGCAGGATATATAACTCTTTTGCGCTTACAGCGCGCAAGGACAATGACCAATTACACCCAGGGTGCCGCTGCGCTCTACCCTGGGCTATATTCTTCTGCGCTTACAGCGCGTGCTGGTCAATATATTTTCTGCGAAAAAGTAGTCAGAGTAAATTTACAGAAAAACATTCAACGACTCCTTGTCTTCCACAAAGCCATAGGATGAAATTTGATTCTATTGACCATCTCTTTATCTTCGAACAGCAATTCTGGAATATACTTCTTGTCATTGAATTCCCGGACATATTCTTTCTCTGATTCTGTCAGAACCAATAGCTTTGAGAGAAAGTCTTTCACTTCTGTCTTGGCTTTTTCAAAGTCAAAATGTTCACTGCGCCTAAGCACAGGCAAGAGTTGCGAACGAATCTGCGGAAAGCGAATTTTGTCTATCTGCGGAAA
>SFIS01000099.1 GCA_004555245.1 Bacteroidales bacterium | reverse complement strand
TACAAGAACACATGACAAGGGACAGGCGCCACCCCACGTATAGGGTATATGCGCCTGTCCCTTCCACTCATCATAGTCAACAACAATGAACAGACTTACACTGATCTTTCTATCCTTCCTCTTCGCGTTGTCATTGAGTGCATCCGGAGCAGGCAAGAGCCTTGTCATCACATTCGACAACGGCACAACACAGACATACCTCCTCTCGACAAATCCGGAGGTGACTGTGGCGGACAATATGCTTGTCGTGACCGCAGAAGGGACGACAGCACAATACACCCTCGCTGATGTCCTGACTTTCACATTCTCCGAATCGGCAGACATCAAGGCAGTTGAGACAGATCCCGGCATCATGCGCCGCGGAGACTGCATCCTCATCTCCACCCCAACCAAAGTAGAAGCTTACACCACCGACGGCAAGGCTGTCAGTGTCGAATATACCGTCTCGGGCAGCACGACAGCTGTCTCGCTCAACTCTTATGCAGATGATGAAGAAGCTACTATACACCCTCGTCGCCATCCTTATATCGCTCACCGCCTCTGCACAGCGCGACGGCGACAAGATAACCATCACCCTCAACAACGGGAAGACATCAGTCTATAACCTCACGGGCACAAGTGACGTTCTCGGATCGCTGAAGTTCACACCCGCCAAGATGGAGGTCTATGTGAAAGGCTTAGAGGATTTCGGCGCATGGGAGACATTCTCCATTGACGATATCAGCAATGTCACATTCTCCGTCTATAAGGAGAGCGATGTCAGCGATGTCACCCTTGCCGACCCTCTTGCCACGACAGCCACACGGCGCCTGTTCAAGTACATACGCACATGCTACGGCGTGAAGACCCTCTCGTCTGTAATGGCTGATGTCAACTGGAACACAAAGATAGCCGATAACATCTATAAGCAGACAGGGCGCTACCCAGCCTTCAACTGCTTTGACTTCATACACATCTATGTCCCCAAGGGCAACGGATGGATAGACTATGACGACATCACGCCAGTCACATCATGGGCAGATGCCGGAGGCCTTGTCCAGCTCATGTGGCATTTCAATGTGCCCACATCAGAGAGTGTTACAGTAGGAAAGGACGGCTCAGGCGTGACATGCTCGACCGACCAGACAACGTTCAGAGCCGCCAACGCCCTCGTCTCAGGAACATGGGAGAACCGCTGGTTCTACGAGCAGATGGACCTCGTCGCCGATGTGCTCCTGAAGCTGCAGCAGAACGGCATCTCAGCCGTCTGGCGCCCATTCCATGAGGCAGCCGGCAACGCCTGCCTGAAGTCTGGCGCCTCATGGGCCAAGAGCTGGTTCTGGTGGGGAATAGACGGAGCTGAGACTTACAAGAGTCTGTGGAAGGCTATGTTCGACCATTTCCAAAAGAAAGGCATACACAACCTTATCTGGGTATGGACATCACAGAACTACAACGGCGACGCCACACAATATGACAACGACGCGGCGTGGTATCCAGGCGACGCTTACGTCGATATCATAGGCCGCGACCTGTACGGATCTTCCGCCACTGACAACAAGAAAGAATACACCGAACTCTCCGCCCGTTATCCCGGCAAGATGATTGCCCTCGCCGAGTGTGGCAACAGCGAAAACTCGTCGTTCGCCAAGATCTCTGACGTATGGAATGCCGGCGCGCGCTGGTCGTGGTTCATGCCGTGGTACGGCTCCAATCTTCCTGATGCCGCATGGTGGTCAGACGCAATGTCCTGCCCTGATGTCATCACCCGCGACATGGTCAATGTCAACGCCACATACATAGAGGAGAGCGCAGTCTCCGCTGTCCGCAACATGGGCCTCGGCTTCAACCTCGGCAACACGTTCGATGCCTGCGGCGAATGGATAGGTGACCATAAGGTTCCCTCCGTCTATGAGACAGCGTGGGGACAGCCCCAAGTGACAGCCTCACAGATGGCATTCCTGAAGAACGGAGGCTTCAACTCTGTCCGCATACCGGTGTCATGGAACCAGCACATCGATGCTGACGGCAATGTCGATGAGACATGGATGGACCGCATTGAGGAGGTTGTCAAGTACGCTCTCGACAACGGTCTCTACGTCATCCTCAACGTCCACCACGACACGGGCAGCGGAACGGAGCCACTGCAGTGGATTAAGGCCGACGCCGAGAACTACACCAAATACAGCTCGCGCTACAAGAACCTGTGGCGACAGATAGCCACACGCTTCTCGAAATACAGCCAGAGGCTCCTCTTCGAGGGGTACAACGAGATGCTCGACGCCGGCAACAACTGGACCAAGCCCTCTAACAAGGCCAGCTACGCTGTAGTGAACAGCTATGCCCAGGACTTTGTCAACACCGTCAGAGCCACAGGCGGCAACAACCTTACGCGCAATCTCATCGTCAGCACCTATTCTGCCGCCCACCAGCAGGAGGTCATCGACAACCTTGTCATCCCTACAGACAACACCCCGGGACATCTCGCTGTCGAGGTACACTCCTACGACCCCTATGACTGGGTGAACACTTACGGCGAGTGGAACCAGACATGCAGCAATGAGATAAAGGCCATGTTCACACGCCTCAAGACACGTTTCGTGTCGAAAGGCATGCCGTGTATTATCGGCGAATACGGCCCTCACGGCAATAATGTCACGATAAACGCCTCGTCATCAGACAAGTTAAAGAAGGCAGCAGCCGACCAGGCAGCCGACATGGTGGCGCAGGCAAAGGCGCTGGACATCGCCACGTTCTATTGGATGAGCATCTTCGACGCGAACGACCGCGAAGTGCCGCAATGGACACTGCCCAACGTTGTCGATGCAATGAAAAACGAGTATTACAAATAATGTCAGTTGACACCACCAACGTCACCGACGTTACGAACAACACCAACGTTACGAACGCCAAACCAAAAACAAAAGAATTGAAAACCCACATCACTCTCCTCCTCTGCCTCCTGCTTGTGGCAGGATGCCGTAACGGCTCAAAGCAGAGCTACGATAAGCTTGGTGCGTCTGGCATGACAGAACGCACAGAGAACCTCGCCGCCAACCTTCCGCGCTTTGCCTCACAAGGCGTGATGATAGGCCAATGGTACGCAACAGTCAGCGGCGTCGGGTGGCGGTGCGACAGCGTGGGCGCAGAGACGCGCAGCGACATCAACAGCATCTGCAACGACCACCCCATCGTGACCGCCTGCGAGCTGGCAGGCATAGAAGAAGGGCACGACCGTAACGTTGACGGCATCCGTTTCGATGTCATCCGGCAGGACATCCTCGCCATGTCACGCCGCGGCGGACTGACGCTCCTCTTCTGGACCATGCCCCGCCCGACATCTAAGAAATGTGAAGAAGAATACGTCAGGGCAGCGGCAGAATATCTCTCGTCACTCTCCGACGGCTACGGCATCAAAGCCCCCGTGTGCCTCGTCCCCCTGCCTTTGGACAGGTCTGACCGTTGGTATGCGCAGCTGCCGCCGCAAGAATACAGCGCTCTCCACGCCTCTCTGACAAAGAGGCTGAGAGCCGCCGGCGTGACAAACGCCGTCTTCGGATATTCATGCCGTGCCATGCCGACACTCGATGAGTTCCTCAGCCGCTACCCCCGCTCAGGTGTCAGCGTTGTCAACCTCCACGCCCTCGCACCCGAAGCGACAGACACGGCACATTACGCCAAGACACTGGCATCGGCCATCGACATCCTCGCCGAGGTGGCGTCGCTGAAACAGGTGGCAGCGGGAGTGACGGCAGGCATCGCAAACAGCCTCTCCGACACTTTCTTCTCCGACACCCTCCTGCCCCTTGTCACACGCCCCGGAATCTCCTACGCCGTCTTCGGACCCAACAGCGGCGAGCCTGGCAGCCACACGGCATACGTCCCCTACCCCGGCAGCGGTGGTATCGACGGCTTCATGAAGCTCTACAACCATCCCCGCACCCTCTTCGCCCACGATGTCAACGGGCTGTATCTGAAGGCAGAGCAGCATTAGTCAGCTCCGCCGACCAACCTTTTATCATCCCGCAAGGCGCAAAAGCAATATCCGTAAGATGCTGCTTTTGCGCCTTTTCATATGCCCACAGCTCTGTTCTGCAAGCCTGCGCCTTTTCGTATGCACGAAGCTCTGTTGCGCAAGCCTCAGCCAACATGGCAAGACACACAGGCAGGATGCCCGTCCCGCCGCCCCGCCTTTTCGTGTGTCGGGGTGATGCTGTATGTCTTGTGAAACTAATTATTGTGGAGTCGTAAAGGGTTAAATTCTGTTATTTACCCCCCCCGTTTAATAAATATGTTTAAACCGTGGTTCAATCAGTCAAAATATTTGCTAAATTTGCAAGTAATTATCATTGAAGTAATATAGAAAGAATTAATATATGCGCAACTATATGTTTAGTTGCATGATGGCTTTATGCATTGCCATTCATGCTCAGCAACAGTACATTGTCCCTAAGAGTGAGTTCCACGGACCAGGCGAAAACATCGATTTGTTTTTTACGGAAACTACTACCAGCAAGTCTAACCTTTATCTCTACAACGTAGGGCAGGACCTGTTTCTCAATGCCGGCGGCTATTGGGGCACGCAAGGCATGGTGTTCACTGTCGGCCTGCCTGTGACTCTGACGAAGCTGTCCAACGGAAACTACACCATCCAAGGGCCTTTCAAAAACACTTCCGGGCAGGGAGAGGGCGAGTATTTCGCCTATGTGGGAAACTCTGCTGGCGGCACGGGATTCTACTGGGACCGCGGCGAGAACTACGAATGGACATTGACCCCGATAACTGGCGACGCCACGGTGAACGCCACGGAGTTCGTCTATGAGCTGAAAAGCAACGGCAAATACATGTACGCCGGCGGCGACCTCCTCGGCGGAACGCTGTGGGGCAAACCCAAGACCGGCATCTATGACAGCACTGACCAGCCTTCCGAACTTGAAGATTCGGACACGAAGAAGTACTACGGCTATTGGAAGATTGTGACGGAGGAGGAGATCAAGGCTAACTTCGAGAACACCTACACCAACAACAATCCCTCAGACGCATCGTTTCTCATACGTGCGCAGAACTTCAACCGCATGAACAAGTACAACGACGGTACCTCAGCAGGCAATGTCGGCAAGGCCGAGGGCACTGGAGGCGCTGCCACGGGAGAGGGGTGGTATAAGCATCTCGTCGAGGGAAGCACGATGTCCTGCGTGACCAATGCCAACACCTCGGCGTTCGGCGCAAGTCCGGTTACAAATGATAACCAAACGTACGGAATGTTCTACAACGCCTGTCTGACCAACGGGAAGGACGGCGACATGATCTACCAGAAGATTAAGGTGCCCAAGTCCGGCTGGTATCGTCTCGACTGTGAGGGCTTCTTCTACAACAAGACAGCGACGGAGGAGCCGCTCGGCGAACTGTTTGCGCGTCTGAGCAGCGGGACGTCACGCCCTGCCACGCCGTCGTCGAAATATGCTTATGCCAGCCTGCCGTCGAAGGCAAGCAAGGAAACGCCGGGCACGCCGGGCGAGGGAGCTGACCAAGATGCCGACGCCGGCATCATCGCCTCGATGAAAGAGGCGGGGCAGGCGTTCTTCTACGAGTATTATCCCAACTACGTCATGATCTATGTCCCTGTCGCCGACGGCACGGACGGCACGGAGATAGAGATAGGAATAGAGGTCACTAAGGACATGGGCAGCGGCGACTTCCTCTGCTTCGACGACTTTGGGCTGAAGTTTCTCGGCGAGGAAGTGGTGCTGAGCGAGAACGACACGGACATCATCCCGAGCGAGATTTATACGGAAGGTGACGACCATGACTACCAGAAGCGCACGCTCCTGCTTGAGCGGAAATTCACGATGGGCAAGTGGAACACCCTCACCCTGCCGTTCGACGTGACGAAGGAGCAGTTCTCTTCCACATTCAAGAGCACAGCCAAGCTGGCTGAGTTCAAAGGCTTCGCGTCGCCGGCATCGCTGAAGTTCCAGCTCGTCAGCCTCGACAGAAAGGCTCTGGGAGATGTCGTGATGAAGAAGGACAAGAACTACATCATCTACACCGACTTTGAAGGCAAGACGGAGGAATACATCTCACACGACAAAGCGCAGCGGAAGATAAGATCCTACTATGTCATCGAACGTGTCTCACTCAACAAGAAGACGATAAAGGACGAGATAGCAGAGCGTAAGGAAAATAACGGCAACGGCCACCACCGAGGCGAGACCTTCACCTCTGCCGACAATGAATGCAAGGTGACATTCTGCGGCACCTATGTCTATCTTGACAACTCCGCGGCAGGCATTGCCGTCCCTAAGGGCAGCTTCGCCTTCAGCGGCGGCGACCTCTATCATCTGTCCAAAGACATGAAGATGAAGGCCTACCGTTCCTGGATAGAGGACGAGCATCAGACCGGCGCAGCCAATTCCACCAAGCGCCACACGTTCTCCGTGAGCTTCAACGGCATCAGCGACGACACCACGGCAATCGAGGGCATCACCGGCGACGGTCCCCTGTCGCATCACGATGCCAACGATGTCTATACGCTGACAGGCATATGCATACGCCCTCACGCCCTCACGCTGGACGGACTGCCGCGCGGCATCTATGTCGTTAACGGCAGGAAGCATATCGTGAGGTGAGGCAGATGCACCATGCGTGTGTTTTATTAAAGAATCCCGTATTTTAAACCCTATACATCAAGAGTCTTGGTAAGTTCCTCAATGTACTTGAGTCTGGTGACATCCTCCCACGGAGCGTCTTTATCG
>SFIS01000098.1 GCA_004555245.1 Bacteroidales bacterium | reverse complement strand
CAGAGATTAACAACATCTGCATAAATCAACGAATTTGAATTTATTAACTAAATATATTTTGAAAATTTCATAGGAAGCACATCAAACTGTACACCCTATTTTCCTGACGACAACAGAGACAACGTGAACAACATGAGCGACGAAAGCAACGAGAGGATGACACAAGATGGCATACAACAATGACAACACACAAGTTGGCAGCGCGCGCACCTGTTGTCAGTGTTGTCGTCAAGAGAAATGTCTGGAACGAAGGCAAAGCCCGTGACATGGCGTGCGTGAAGAGTTTCTGACAAAAGATAAAGCCGGCGGGCGGAGGCCGATGCAAAGTCATCAGCTTCCGCCCGCCGGCAATGTGGGTACTGAAAGAGAAAGAGACAGGTGTATGTGTGGTCTTCTCAGAAGCGCACGTAGAGTTCGAGCCATGCCTCGCAGTAGTCGGCTTTCGCGAGGCTGCGGTCGTGGACGTAGTTCAGCTGGGGCTGGAACATGAGATTCTTGTGCAGATGAATGTTCGGCGCGAGGCTGTAGATGCTCTTTGCCTTCGCCCAGTCGGCCCCGTCGCGATAGACGTCGTATTTCACGTATGTCTTCAGCCATGGAGTGCAAGGCACTCCCAGGGTGGCATACCATGCATCGGCGCGTGCGTTGCCCGTCCATGTTCCGTCAGCTTGCCAGTCGGAGAGCTTGTGTCCGACGGAGTGTGCGTATTCTCCGCGGAAGGTCCAGTCGTTGGCGTCGTACTTTGCCGAGAGCATATAGCGGTTGCGGTTGACGGTGACGCCGCGGCTGTCGGTGAAGCTGCCGGTCCATCCGAAGAAGCCGAAGACGAGGCCCTTGACGGGCTGCAGCTGCAGCGTGCCGATGATGTCTTTGCGCGAATCGGCGTCAGAGGTGTTGATGCCCTGTCCGTTGGCGAGCATCAGCTGATAGTGCAGCAGGCGGTGTCCGTCTTTCGCCATGGGGAAGAGGTCGCCCTGCAGCTGTATGCCCTGGTCGCGCCCGCCGTTACTGCTTGATTCGCCCCCGGTATAGTCAGAGTGGCCGGTCAGCAGCTTCGTGAGCTGCGAGTAGTCGCCGGTGCCGACATCCCAGGGGTTCATGGGGTTCTCGAAACCGAAGGCGCGCTTGTATTGGCCGAACTTCACGCGCAGCCCGGGATATTTCTGCCATTCGAGGAAATAGTCTTTCATGTGGAACTTGTCGTTGTTTGTCTGCACCTGTATGCGGTAGGCGAAGTCGCCGAGAATCTTTCCATCGACGTAGAAACGTATGAGGCGCTGGCTGAACCCGGTGCCGGAGTGCTTGCCCTCCTGGCTCGTGCAGGCGTATTTCCCTATGAAATACGCTCCGAGTTTCGGCGCCGAGACGTAGTCTGTCACGTTACGCCCGTAATGGGGCTCTGACGGTGTTGCGGTGGCGGGCATGGCTTTCTCTATGGCAGAGTTGATGTAGTGTGTGACGAAGCCCTCTTCGAGACGTTCGTCGCTCTCGAACTCCGGCATGGCGGATGGTGTGGATAACGGTGCCGCAACCTCTGTCGCAGCAGATGCCGGGACGGCTTCTCCGACGGTTGTCGTGCCTTCTGCATGGGCGGCGACGGCTAACGGAAGAGCCGAAAGAAGAATAATTGATTCTTTTAGCATGATATTCTGTAAATGATATATGTCCCTGCCGTGCCCTCTGTGCCGTTGTCAGTGCCGTTCGGGGGGGCGGCTTTCGGGCGGGGTAGGGGGCGAATTGTGAATTGCCCTGCAAATTTACATAAATATTTTAAATAAGAATAAAAAAAGCGGTGATTTTGCTCTTTACACGATTATTTTATTAACTTTGCAGAAACAAGTGTCGTGTCTTGCGTCCCCTCGGTGTGGCGCCTGGCATGCAGGAATGCAAGAGACGTGTGCGGGGCGTGTCACTCCCGTGCCTGCGCACCATTTATCCGAAACCGACAAAAAGCCGCCCCTCCGCCAACATACCGTGCAAATAACAATACGAAAAAGCCTGAAAACAGCTCTGCCCTTCGTGCTCTGCTCAGCCATTCTCTACTGGATGTATCGAGATTTCGACTTCAGCAGCATGATAGGTTTTATGGAGCGCGAGATGGACTGGACGTGGATGTGGCTGTCGTTTCCCTTCGGCATCCTGGCCCAGATGTTCAGGGCATGGCGCTGGAAGCAGACGCTTGAGCCTATCGGCGAGCGTCCGCGTACGGCGACGGCGGTGCATTCGGTCTTCGTCTCGTATGCCGTCAGCCTTGTGGTGCCGCGCATTGGCGAGTTCATGCGCTGTGGCGTGCTTAACAGATGCGACAACGTGTCGTTTGCGAAGGCGCTGGGCACGGTGGTCGTTGAGCGCGCCATAGATTCGCTGCTCATCCTTGCCATCACGCTCGCCACGCTGTTCATGCAGATGCAGGTGTTCAGCATCTTCTTCGACAAGACGGGGGTGAACATCATCGACTTTCTCGGACGCTTCACCACGACGGGCTATCTCGTCACTGTGATATGCGGCATTGCGGCGCTGACCTCACTCTATTTCGTCAGGCGGAAGCTGTATATATATAATAAGGTGAAGACGACGGTGAACGGCATCACCGAAGGTCTGCTGTCGTTGAGGCAGGTGAAGAACATCCCGCTCTATGTATTCTACTCGTTAGGGATATGGGCGAGCTATTTCCTGCACTATTATCTCACCTTCTTCTGCTTCGACTTCACGGCAGGGCTGAGCATGGCATGTGCCTTAGTGACATTCATCATCGGCACGATAGCCGTCATAGTGCCTACACCGAACGGAGCCGGCTCGTGGCATTTTGCGGTGAAGACGATGCTTATACTGTATGGCGTGGCGGAGACTGACGCGCTGTATTTCGTGCTCATCGTACACACGGTGCAGACCCTGCTTGTCGCGCTGCTCGGCGTGTATGGCTGGATGATGCTCTCGCTCAAAGGAAGCCGCGCGCCGGAGAGCAACGCATGACGCAAGAACGGAACAATCCCTAAACCAATAACGATACTCAGTAACTATGTCTGAAATCAGAAACCTCAATCCAGAATGCATCTGGCGCAACTTCGACTTGCTCACACAGGTGCCCCGTCCGTCAGGACATCTTGAAAAAATTCAGCAGTTCCTGCTCGATTTCGCCGGGAAAGCAGGTGTGGAAGCCTTTCTCGATCCGGCAGGCAATATCGTGATGAAGAAGCCGGCGACACCGGGAATGGAGAACCGCAAGGGCGTCATCCTGCAGGCGCACATGGACATGGTGCCGCAGAAAGCGCCCACAAGCAGCCATGACTTCATCAACGACCCCATCGTCACACACATCGAGGGAGACTGGGTGTATGCCAACAACACCACTCTCGGAGCTGACGACGGCATGGGCGTGGCAGCCATCATGGCTGTCATGGAAGACAAGACACTGAAGCACGGACCTATTAACGCACTCATCACCGCCGACGAGGAGACATCGATGGTAGGCGCCAACGCACTGCCGGAAGGCGAGCTGGAAGGCGAGATACTGCTGAATCTCGATACCGAACAGGAGGGCGAGATGATTATCGGTTCGGCTGGAGGCGTCGATGTCACGGCAGAGATAGAATATCAGGACGTGGAAGCTGACAAGGAAGACAAGGCGGTGAAAATAACCGTAAAGGGTCTGAAGGGCGGACACTCCGGACTGGAGATAGGCCTCGGACACGCCAATGCCAACAAACTCATGGCACGCATCGTGGTCGATGCAATAGCAAACGTCGATGCACGCCTCGCATCATGGCACGGAGGAAACATGCGCAACGCCATACCATGCGTGTGCGAGACGGTGCTGACAGTGCCCGCAGAGAATGTTGACGAGCTGAAGGCCATTGCAGAAGACTATGCCGTGACGTTCAACAACGAATACCACGGCATAGAGAACACCATCAGCGTGACGGCAGAGGATGCCGAGATGCCGGAGAAACAGATTCCGGAAGAGATACAGGACAATGTGGTGAACGCCATCAACGCCTGCCACAACGGCGTGCTGAGATATATCCCTGCCATCCCCGACATCGTAGAGACATCGAGCAACCTCGCCATCATAGACATCGAGAACGGCAAGGCAAAGGTGAAAATCCTGGCACGCTCAGCCTCCGAATCGCAGAAGGAGTGCATCGCCAACATGCTCGAAAGCTGCTTCTGCATGGCGGGAATGAAGGTCACGCTAAGCGGTAGCTACCAGGGATGGGACCCCAACCCTGACAGCGAGATGATAAAGGTGATGTCGAAGATATACAAACGCGAGTTCGGAAACGAACCTGTCATCAACGTCGTACACGCCGGACTGGAATGCTCTGTCATCCTCTCGAAATATCCCGGACTGGACATCGTCAGCTTCGGACCTACACTACAGCACCCACACACGGCACAGGAGAGATGCGAGATATCTACCATGCCGAAGTTCTGGAAACTGCTCAAGTGCGCACTCGAAGAAGTGCCGGAGAAACACTGAGCGCACCGTGAACAGACAAGACCGACGGGAGGAAGAAAAAAAATTCTGACCGTGACGGAAAAAATAACATGATTTTTATGTGTATATCAAGAAAAATGATTATCTTTGCACCGCATTTGGACAGAGATAATCATTTTTCTTTACATGACATGCGACAGACGGCATGGCATGCTGCAACTTGAACAACACCCCAAGCAAACTAAAGGTAAGAAACAAATAATGGACGACTATCATCCGGAAAACGAGAATAACGAGTAGTTTCTGAGGCTTAGCCACATTCTGTGCAGGCCTCAGCAGCAACACGTGCTAAAAGAAAACAGGCTTGCAACTATGAGAACGTATTGGAACACCGACGGCCAGCTGCAGAAAATAGACGCTTGGCAACCGAACTGCTGGATACAGGTCACCTGCCCGACAGAAGAAGACAGACAGCAACTCGAAGAGACATACCGGATTCCGGACTATTTCCTGCCCGACATCGCCGACAACGACGAGAGAGCGCGTTATGAATACGACGACGGCTGGATGCTCATCATCCTCCGCATACCCTATGTCAAAGAGGTGCGCTCGAGAACTCCATACACCACCGTACCGATAGGCATCATACACAAACGGGATGTCACCATCACCGTCTGCAACTTCGAGACGAACATGATGATAGACTTCGTCTCATTCCACAAGAAACGCGGAGAGGGATTCACGGACTATGTCGATATGATCTTCAGACTCTTCCTCTCGTCTGCCGTGTGGTATCTGAAACGCCTGAAACAAATCTCGCAGCGCATCGACGCCGCAAAGAAAGACATGGCAAAGGTGGACAACGAGGCCCTCATCGGATTGTCGAGGCTGCAGGACTCGCTCACCTATTTCCAGACTTCGATACGTGGAAACGAGAACCTCCTTGCAAAACTGAAGTTCAAACTGCAGGTGGATGAGCTTGACGCTGACCTCATCGAGGACGTGAACATCGAGATGTCGCAGGCGAGAGAGACGACAAACATCTACTCGAACATTCTGGAATCGACAATGGAGACATACCGCGGCATCATCAACAACAACATGAACACGACGATGCGTACGCTGACATCTGTCACCATCATCATGATGTTCCCGACGCTCATCGCCTCGCTCTTCGGCATGAACCTCGTCAACGGAATGGAGAGCAGCCCGTGGGGATTCGTCCTCGCACTCTTCATCTCTGTCTTCGTCAGCATAGCAAGCTGGGCTGCACTGCGCATGAAGCGGCTGATATGACAAATACGCATAAGACAGCCGGCATATAATATACACGTAAGAAACACAGAGAGAGGGTGTGTCAATTCAATTTTGACACACCCTCTCTCTGTATATATGGCTGCGTGACAGTTGTCAGCAGGCAGAATCACAGTCTGCTGATCTCCACTTCTGTCAGTCCTGTAAACCTTTGTATATGTTCAATGTCCAGACCTGCCTTCTTCATTTCCTGAGCAATGGACAGCAGAGCGGAAGTGCGTCCTTCCTCACGTCCTTCCTCACGTCCTTCCTCACGTCCTTCCTCACGTCCTTGCTCCAAGCCTTGAGCCAAGCCTTGAGCCATGCCTTGCTCCATGCCTTGAGCCATACCTTGAGCCATACCTTGAGCCATGCCTTGCTCCAAGCCTTGAGCCATGCCTTGCTCCATGCCTTGCATGAAGCCGTCTCTAAGGGCGGTGTCCAGCGAGTTCTTCAAGTCACGGTATGCCTTGCGGCTGTCTTCGTATTCGCGCAGTTCTGTCGGCGTGAACTTCGCTATCTCAGCCTCCTCGAAAAGGCGGTCG
>SFIS01000097.1 GCA_004555245.1 Bacteroidales bacterium | reverse complement strand
GGTGACACATCAGACATCATTGAAGAAACCATCGAGGGACTCAATGGGGTGTTTGGGACTGGACTATATGTTGCCAATCCTGAAGAAACGCAGGTCTCCAATGACAACGGAGATGCGTCATCCGATGCAGATGACGGTGAAGCACTCGTGGATGAACATGTGGAAAAGAATTTGGACGATGCTTCAGCTTCTTCAGGGCAGCCTTCTGAAAAGGCTATCCGCAACAGGAAGAACCGCGAGAAGGAGCGTGAGCACCAACGCAAGCGGGCAAAGCGGAAAGCAAGACGTGCCAAAAATGGACGCTGACCGTTCAGACAGAGGTGCTTTCCCTTCTGCCTATGACAGTCAGATGAGACTTTTACCTTATGTGGAACTTTTTACTGTAGAACAATGATAAACCAACTTGAACCAAAACACTTGGGGATAAGCAATAGCTTGCTTGAGTTTCTTGCTCCTGAAGAGGACAGGAAGCTCACCAAGCTGGAGGCTTACAGAGACCTTCTGGAAATGGCGACACATTTCAAGGGGCATGTAAGCTGCTATGGCCAGGAGTTCGACCTGGTGCCGGGTGAGATCATCACCTCCATCAGCGAACTCGCCAAAAAATGGCGATGGCAACGGGCGACCGTCCGCAAGTTTGTTGACTCGCTTGTGGAACTGGGGCAGGTCATTCACACACCGCAGGTGAAGTGCAGCCGCATGGAGCTGGTATCGCTACGCTTCAAATGGCTACCGACAGACCATCCGACAAACCTGCTGGATGACGCAGCCTTTGCCAAGGGGGACATGCCACTTGCCGCATCCGGTCAGATGACCGCATCCGTCATCAGTGAACTTTCCGGACAGTTTGCCAGAAACGCTTCCCCGATGACGGACGGCGACGGCAACATCCTCTATACCTCTCAACAGAGATGCGATGTGGCATCACTGTATATCGAGGCGATGATGATTGCGTTCAGACATCTTATAGTGGATGTGTACACATCCGAAACGGAGAAATCCCTGCTGGACGCTTACTACAGGATCTGCCACGGCAAACCTGAAGAAGCGGCAAAGCTGATGGTTGCGCTCTTCAACGATGAAGGACACAACATCAACCTCATGGTCTGGGAGACCTACGGCGATACGAGAGACGATGTCACACGTATCTTCTCACAGGCTTTCCGTGAACTGTCAGCGCGGCTGCCAGTGGATTACACCCCAACAGATTCCGAGGACAAGCCTGCGGAAACAGATGGGGTGAAGGCCAAGTGCAGAACCAAAGACCGCCCTGCCGATAACATTTGACAATGATGTCGTCAGTGTGGCTTTGCCTCCGGTCTGGACCTTTGCCTTCGTGTGCGCCATAGACGCATTCTACGGCAAAGCATTTCCCCTTTCTTTTCTGTTTCACCTCCCGTAAGGGCATCATAGTGGGCTTGCCCGCAAGGGGGCATCAGACGTGTCTGCTGCCACTACCAAAAGGGAGTGGGGAGCATAATCCCCACTTTTCTGCCGAAAAGGTGGAGCGTGACCACTCGTAGGGAGCAAGCTCGGTCACATGATGCATTCGGGAGAGAAGGGAAAGTAGGGAAAGAGGCATACAGCGGATGCCTCGCTGGATGTGGAATGCGTGCCTGACGCTACGCAGGACAGAGGGCACGGACTGTAGGGAAAAGGCTGCACTGACGGCAATATAATATCATAGATATGGCAAGTGGACAGAAACAGGTCATGGACATCAAACCCGGCAAGGGAATGACCGTGAACGAAAGCAACGAACACCAACGGAAATGGAATGACCATACGAAGGAGGTGCAGATGGGACGCAGGGAGTATGACCCTACACGCGACCATCTGAACTTCGAGATTGCCAAAGGTGGTAAGATACAGCCTATCGACAAATCGAAGTCCATCCCTGAACGTATGGCGGAACGTCTTGCGGAACTGGGCATCAAAGACCCCAATGAGGGGAAGGAGACACCGACGCGCAACACGCTGACGAAAATCATCTTTTCTGGCAACCATGACCGCATGGTGGAACTCGCCTTTGGCACTCAGGATGTGGACTTGGATCGTCAGAGAGACAACTCCCATGTCAAACGTATGCCGGAAATCGAACAATGGGCATTGGATATGTACCGCTTTGCATGTGAGCAATGGGGTGAGGATAACATCGTAGGGTTTTATGTACACCTCGATGAGAAATGTCCACATATTCACTGCTCCGTGCTGCCGATTACGGAGAAGGGGAAGTTGTCCCACAAGAAGGTGTTCCATGGGGAGTCGAAGGAGGCTATGGCGAAGCATCTGTTATATCTTCACGATGAGCTCGCCAAGGTGAACGCCAAGTGGGGACTTGAACGAGGATCTGACATCAGAAAGACGGGAGCGAAGCATTGCTCACCAGAAGAGTATCGCAGACAGCTGGCACAACAGCTGGATGAACTTGTGCGCAAGATACAGGATGGCGAGATGACGCTGGAGGAAATCCGTAAGCAAACGGTGATTGCTGAGCGTAAGCTGAAGTCGTTCACAACGATGATCAAAAAACTCACGGCGCGTCAGGAGGAACTGTCGAAACAACGTGACGAACTGCTCTGTGAATACAACAAGACGGATGCAGATAAGACACGTCTGGAATCTGCAATCGCCAAGACGGAACAGGAGCTTGCGGATGTGAAGGAGAAACTCACAAGCCGACAACTTCAACTGTCTGCCACCGAACAGGAACTGGATGTGCTCAAAGAACAGGTGAAGAAAGCCAACGCACAATTCAAGGAGATGGACTCGCAAGTGGGACGATTGACAGGTGAGTATTCACAGCAAGTGGAGCTGCGTCTGAAATCGGTAGCGATGGATGAGATGGTAAGCACGGTGCATGATATGCTCACGCTGACAGACAAGCCCGAGGTGAGGACGGCGCTTGACAACACCCTCGCCAAGGAGTTTGCCTTGCGCTTCAACGAGATCGTGCGATGCGCCATCCTGCTATCTGTCGGTCTCGTTGACCAGGCGACGCAGTTTGCGGAGAGCCATGGCGGCGGTGGCGGCGGAAGCAGTCTCCCATGGGGAAAGAAGGATGACGAGGATGACCGCAAGTGGTTGATGCGATGCCTTATGCAAGGGGCACGCATGATGCACCCACGTGGCATCCAGAAAAAGAAACGATAGTATATGTGCCCAGATAGCAGGTGGACATCTACCTGCCTGCTGTGTGGACACGTTTTTCATATTCAGACAGGACTTTCATAGAAATCATTTAATCAACAACATCATGTATAGACAACTTGCTATAGTCTGCGCTGCGGCCTTGTGTGCCACATCACAGGCAACAACAACAAAGGCTGACATCGACTCTGTGCGTATCGCAAAGGCTCCCGATTCGGAGCTGATGCTACGTCCCATCGAGCCGACGTATCTGTCTGGCGTAACAGAAACATCACCCTGGAAAGGGAACTGGTTCCTCTCGGCAGGGGCTGGCGTGAATGTGTTTGCAGGTAGCCCGCTGGGCTGCGGAGATATGTTCGACCGTATGAAGCCGGCGTTCACATTCTCTCTGGGCAAATGGTTCACACCTTCCATCGGTGGTAGAGTGGCTTTCAGCGGATTCCAGATGAAGGATGCGTGCTTTGAGACTGCGGATTATCAGAGCTTACACGCTGACCTCCTATGGAATATCGCCCCCTATATATACAGGAACGACCAAGACCCGCGCTGGGAGTTCTCACCATATCTTGGAGCGGGCATCATTCATAATGACAAGGCAGGGACGCATCCCTTTGCCATGTCGTACGGATTGAAGAGCTGTTATCGGATGACGGATCGCCTACACCTTAACCTGGAACTTGGAGGCACCACCACTTTCAGAGATTACGACGGCCTCGGCGATTCCCGTAAGTTGGGCGACAACCTCTTCTCGCTGACCGCAGGACTTTCCGTTACAATAGGCAAGACTGGTTGGAAACGTGTGATTGATGACAGACCTTATATGGCACAGAACGACTGGCTGATGGGGCACGTTGCGCTGGTCAGCGAGCAGAATCAGAAATACGCGAAACGACACGACAAGGATAGCCGTGTGATTGCAGAGCTGAGAAAGATTCTGGAGATCGAAGGGTTACTGGAGTCGTACAAGGACAGGTTGAAGGGATTGGACGGTGATAGTGTGGCAGCCACTCAGGTCTATCCTTACAACAACTATTCTGGGTATAACAGCCTCATGGCTCGACTCCGTAACCGTAAGTGGAATGGTGACAAGGACTTCACCGATGGCATGTCAGACAATATGCAGAACCTTGAAGGATCCGTAGGTATTGGTGATTCCAGTGCGTACGACAATGCCAGTCCTTCAGACATTGCTATGTGGAACGATTACCTCTTGGCTATGAGTCGTAACCGTGAGTGTATCGGTACACCTGTCTATTTCTTCTTCCGTCTGAATACGGCAGACCTGACAGATGCTTCACAGTCTCTTAACATCGATCAGATAGCTCGCATCGCTAAAAAGTATGACCTGCGAATCCGCATCACAGGTGCTGCTGACAGCGCAACGGGGTCTTCCTTCCTTAACGAGAAACTGAGCCGCGACCGTGCTAACTACATCGGTATGCAGCTTCAGGAACGTGGCATCGAGAAGATCCATATAGTTATGATAGGGAAAGGCGGCATAGCAGATTTCTCACCAAACGAGGTGAACCGTCATACTAAGGTGGAGCTTTTCTTTGAACCTCAGAAACCATCAGAATAAGATGGAAAACCAGATACAGATTTTCAAAAACGAACAGTTTGGTGATGTTCGCATCGTTACCGACGAGAATAACGAGCCTCACTTCTGTCTGAAAGATGTTTGCGAGGTTCTTGGACTTACGGCGAAACTTGTAAATCAGCGACTTGAAGATAAGGTAGTTTCAAACTACCCTATCTCTGACACATTAGGTAGGACACGTGAGGTTCTTTTCGTAAACGAAGATGGACTCTATGATGTCATCCTTGATTCTCGTAAGCCGGAGGCAAGAGCTTTTCGTAAGTGGATTACGTCAGATGTTCTCCCTACTATTCGCAAGCATGGCGCATATATGACTGACCAAGCCATCGAACAGGCTCTGCTTGATCCTGATACAGTGATTAAGTTAGCGACCTCACTGAAGGAGGAGCGTGAAGCACGTCGGACTTTGGAGATTAAGAATGCTCAGCAAATGGCATTGATTGCCGAACAGGAAACCAAGATTCAGGATATGACAGAGAAATCGGTCTATTGTGAACATGTCCTGGCATCCAAGGAACTTGTCGAGATTACGCTTATCGCTCAGGACTACGGCACAACAGGACGTATGATGAACCGTTTCCTGCATACCGCTGGTGTCCAATTCCCTCAAGGAGGTACCTGGGTGTTGTATGAGGAATACAAGTACAAGGGATATACGCAGAGTAAGTCCTTCGATATTCCACAAGACAATGGTACATCCATCACAAGGGTTAATACCATGTGGACGCAGAAAGGGCGTATGTTCTTGTACAAGTTCCTAAAGGAGAAATATGGTGCTCTTCCTATCGTTGAGAGGGATGAAAACTATGTTCAGCCATACGGACTGATGTCTTCAACAGCAAAGAGGATGGCAAAGTCCAAAAAGAAGCAGGTGTAATTTCTCCGTTTTACAGCGAATAAACATGTTCATATGATAATACTTGGAGGCACTGCGATGTGAATCGCGGTGCCTTTTTCCATTTCCATTCTTTATATATCTGCTTAAATTGATATAGTTTAAGTTTGTCGGTTGCGCCGGCGAGGTCATCCCTGCAATAGATGTTGACCCAGAACAATCTACCCATGATATTCAGCAGTGGATTGGCAATTATCCGAGTCTTCATGAAAAGGTGCTGATGCTCATGGAAGCACAGTAATTTGGGATGATGGTGTACAATTTGGGAACAATAGCCCCACTGACAATCGGCTTTTCTGCTGAAAATCAGTGGGGTTGCTTGTCTTGTTGTCAATCTTGATAAGATGAATTAAAGATTCTTTTCCATCTCGTCAAGAAGTTCATCCTTTTCTTTATCTATTCTTTCCCATTCCCGACGGTCACGCTCATGGTCTTCGCGCATTTTTTTTATTTTCTTTTCATCGCGCTTAGCCTGTTCTACGGTACCTTGTTTTCGACCATCGGTTTTACCCATTTGATATACATGACTTGTTCCTGGCAAATCTTCCGTAAATGTTTCCTTTACAGATTCTTCCAAACAATCCCTAAAGGATTTTCCTGTCTGCTTCTTCTTTTCAAGGGCATCAATGATATGACCTTGAATAATGTTACCACCTAAGAAGCTCTTTTTT
>SFIS01000096.1 GCA_004555245.1 Bacteroidales bacterium | reverse complement strand
ATCCTTATCAGGTGATGCATCGCAGCATGGATGTCGATTTCATCGTCAAGGAGGGCGACAACTACTTCGTATATCACTGGGTGTTCAAAGAGGGTGTCTCCGGAGGCAAGGGCACAGGGGCGTTCAGCATCATGGCACGCATGAAGCACCCCACGAAGGAGAAGGTGAACTATAAATAATGTATAAGTAGGCGGTGCAAGGATTATAATAATCTTGCACACCTACTTATTGTTGAAAATTTAATAGCTTTACTTGACAAGCCCCGCAAGTTAGCGGGGCATTAGTAAAACCCTATGACAGACAACAGACACTGGCTGTACTGACGTTTCACGACAGCAGAGACAATTGTGACAGCATCTTTCAAAAAGTAACGTTGTCCCTGTTGTCGGAAACATGATTTTACAACCACAACAATTGCAAAATATCATTCAATAAACACAATCATTTCGTAAAGAAACACAATCATGAAGAAAAACCTACTTAAAAACATGACAGCGGCGATAGCAGCTCTGTTCATCGCCCTACTTGCCATGCCACAGACGGCGTTGGCGCAGAACAATGAAGCCTATGTGCTCGAGAACAACGGCACGCTGACGTTCTACTACGATGCCAACAAGGCAACGCGCACGGGCAACGTATATGGCATCGACCAGAAACGGGCAGACGATACCAGAGTTCCTGCATGGGCAGGAACCTCTAACGACCGGAATAAACGGATAACGAAGGTTGTCTTTGACTACTCATTCCAGAATTACAAACCAATCGATACAAGCTTCTGGTTCTATTATTGCACGACACTCAAAACCATAGAGCATATGGATTTCTTGAACACAGCAAATGTGACCAACATGAGATATATGTTCAAGGAATGCTTACAACTGACCTCACTTGACGTGTCGAAATTCAACACAGCAAACGTGACCGACATGACTTGCATGTTCATGGACTGCACAGGCCTGACCTCACTTGACGTCACGAAGTTCAACACGGAGAAGGTGACCAAGATGTGCAGTATGTTTAACAGCTGCTTAAAGCTGACCTCACTTGACGTCTCGAAATTCAACACGTCGAAGGTGGGCGACATGAGCTTTATGTTCAGCGGCTGCTTTGCCCTGACCTCACTTGACGTGTCGAAATTCGACACGCAAAACGTGACTAACATGGACCGTATGTTCATGAACTGTGAAAAACTGACCTCACTTGACGTAGCGAGCTTCAACACGACAAGTGTGTCCAACATGAGCTGTATGTTCCTCAACTGCAAAGCCCTGACCACTATCTACTGCAATGACGACTGGAATAGAAAAGTAGTTAAAGAAAGCACGGATATGTTCAAAAATTGCTCAAACCTCAAGGGCGCTGTGGCATACGACGCTAACAAGACGGACGTGACAATGGCGAACTCCACGGGCTACTTCACAAAGAAGAATGAAGCCTATGTGGTCCAGTCCAGCGGCATGCTGACGTTCTACTACGACACAGAAAAGATACAGCGCGTGCTCTCTGGCAGATACATCATACATGACATCGACAAGAAGCGGAAAGACGCTACCGCAATTCCTGCTTGGGCGGGAACCCCTGAAAAAACAAATACTCTGAAAAATAAGGTTGTCTTCGACAGCTCGTTCAAGAACTACAGACCGACTACTACTGATTTCTGGTTCTATTATTGTGTGGCACTCGAAACCATAGAGGGCATTGAAAACCTGAACACTGAGGATGTGACCGACATGCACTGTATGTTCGAAGGCTGCGAAAAACTGACCTCACTTGACATCTCGAACTTCAACACGGCGAAGGTGACTCACATGAACTATATGTTCTACGGCTGCTCCGCACTGACCTCACTTAACGTCTTGAACTTCAACACAGCGAAGGTGACCGACATGCGCTGTATGTTCTACGGCTGCTCGGCCCTGACTACTATCTACTGCAATGATGACTGGACTAAGGGTGTAGTGACACAAAGCAAGGGTATGTTCTATGACTGCACAAACCTCAAGGGTGCTGCGACATACGTCGCTAACAAGACGGACGTGACAATGGCGAACCCCATAACGGGCTACTTCACAAAGAAGACTGTAGCTTATGTGGTCGAGGACGGCAGCACGCTGACCTTCTACTACGACGCCAACAAGGCAACGCGCACGGGCACCGTATATGGCATCGACGATAAACTGGCAGACGATACCGTCATTCCGGCATGGGCGGGAAACAAATTAAACAGAAATGAACGGACAACGAAGGTGGTCTTCGACAGCTCGTTCAAGAACTACCGGCCGGCTACTACTGCTTACTGGTTCTGTATTTGTAAGAAGCTCGCAACCGTTGAGGGCATTGAAAACCTGAACACAGCGGATGTGACCGACATGAGCGGTATGTTCTTGGGCTGTTCAGCCCTGACCTCACTTGACGTCACGAACTTCAACACCCGGAAGGTGACCGCCATGACCAACATGTTCTCTGCCTGCTCAGCCCTGACCACTATCTACTGCAATGACAACTGGAAGAGCGATGTAGTGAAAGAAAGCAGGGATATGTTCATCGGCTGCAAAAACCTCAAGGGCGCTGCGACATACGACCAGACAAAGGCGGACGTGACAATGGCGAACCCCTCATCGGGCTACTTCACAAGGAAGTCCGTAGCTTATGTGGTCGAGGACGGCAGCACGCTGACGTTCTACTACGACGCCAACAAGGCAACGCGCACGGGCAACGTATATGATATCTCAACCCTCAATTGGACAGGAAACCAAAAACAACCAAATACGCAGATAAAGACGGTGGTCTTCGACAGCTCGTTCAAGGACTACAGGCCGACTACTACTGCTTCTTGGTTCGATTGTTGCACGATGATCGCAACCATTAAGGGTATGGAAAACCTGAACACTGAGGAAGTGACCAACATGAGCTATATGTTCTACAACTGCTCATCCCTGACCTCACTTGACGTCTCGAACTTCAACACAGAGAAGGTGACTGCAATGAGCGGTATGTTCTCCGCCTGCTCCGCCCTGACTTCGCTGGACTTATCGAAGTTCAACACGGCAAACGTGACCACCATGAGCTCTATGTTCTACGGCTGCTCCGCCCTGACTTCGCTGGACTTATCGAAGTTCAACACGGCAAACGTGACCACCATGACTTCTATGTTCTGCGGATGCTCATCCCTGCCCTCACTTAACCTGTCAAGCTTCAACACGGCGAATGTGACTAACATGACGTCTATGTTCCATAACTGCAAATCCCTGACCTCACTTAACGTATCGAACTTCAATACAGCAAACGCATTCTACATGACCGAGATGTTCAGTGGCTGCTCAGACCTGACCTCACTTAACGTATCGAGCTTCAATACGGCGAAGGTGAAGTACATGAACTTTATGTTCTGCGACTGCTCATCCCTTACCACTATCTACTGCAATGACGACTGGAAGAGTGATGTAGTGCAAAACAGCGTGAATATGTTCGCAGACTGCACAAACCTCAAGGGCGCTGTGGCATACGACGCGACCAAGACGGACGTGACTATGGCGAACCCCACAACGGGCTACTTCACAAAGAAGGACCCGTCGGGCATCGACGCTGTGACCGTTGACACACCTGCTGCACGGCGCGGCATCTACACCCTCAACGGCGTGCGTCTCAACACCTCGCCAGACAACCTGCCCGCCGGCATCTACGTGATTGACGGACGTAAGGTGGTGAAGAGATAAGAAAATAACGGGACACGAAGCTAATCACGTCCCGCACGGAAAGACAAAAACCTGTATAAACCCCTTCTGTCAACAGGTGTTCAGCAATGTCATAAGTCTATGAATGATGTCGCACTCACTCTTGACATAATGTTTATCCGGGTTTTTGTCTTTTGTAACAGCCACATGTTGCACTGGCGTTTCACGACAACAGCTGAACAAGTCTGCCGGACTGCAATGTGTGACGGTATTCTCACCCGACGGCGCGGCTGACTATATGCGCACAAGGCTCAACCGAATGAGCGAAGAGACTTTCGCCCGCTTCATAGATTATCAGACCCCT
Organism: Bacteroidales bacterium; assembly: GCA_004555245.1. Classification (GTDB taxonomy): domain Bacteria; phylum Bacteroidota; class Bacteroidia; order Bacteroidales; family Bacteroidaceae; genus Prevotella. Next base: position 2,336 of record SFIS01000096.1, on the reverse strand, counting down.
CGTCTCCGAACGCCCCGACCTCATCCGTGCCGGAAGCCATGTTGTTTGATGTCGTAAGGGTGTTGTAGCGGGAACGTCTCCGGCTTGCAGAGGATGATGCGCTTTTGGTATGCTTACGCTGTCCAGATACTGCTCGGTAGAATTGATAATGAGAAATGAGAAATGAGAGAAATGAGAAAAATGAGAAATGAGAAATGAGAAAAATGAGAAATGAGAAAAATGAGAAATGAGAAATGAGAAATGAGAAAAATGAGAAATGAGAAAAATGAGAAATGAGAAAAATGAGAAATGAGAAATCATCTCGCAATATATGTGCTGTCCCTGTTAAGGTCTTTACCACGCCTGATGTGTCCGTAACAGTAGCCGCATGGCTTGCGTGTCTTTGCGGACTCGTCCTTGCTTACCTTGCGGATGATGCAGCTGCCCATCATGAACAATCCGGTGGGACGGGAGAAGAAATGAACAGGCTATAGCTCTCCATCAGTTGAGACATAACAAGGTACTGTCTTTACCTCCCGTTGGTCTGTGGGTCCAAAGGACAAGTCTCAGACAGTCGTCCTGCTGCTTGTGACCCGGGACTGTGTCCCGGGTTACGACCGCATTACCTCCCTACGGTCAGTGGGTCCAAGGACAAATCTCGCTTAGTATAGCCTTACAGGCTATTCCCCCTCACGCCATTCTCCCAAACACATCCCCTCGCTCAGACCACTCTGGAAGGCTGTACCTCGCCTCGGTGTAGGCATATCCAATCAGTCTGTACACAAGTGCTGGTCAGCCTGGAAGGCTGTACTAAGCGCAGCGATCGGATTCGCTTGCGATCTGACCCGAAGGAGAAGAACACGGTCATGTGAGAGGAGGGGAGCGGGGAGATTAGCCTGGAAGGCTATACTAAGCGTAGCGTTCGTAACCGGGGGCGAAGCCCTCGGTATGTCGGAGCAATACGGCTGCCTGTAAGGCAGTACCTCGCCATTGGTGGAGTTATAACAAGGTACTGTCTTCCAGACAGTCACCCTGCTGCTTGTGACCCGGGACTATGTCCCGGGTTACGACCGCATTACCTCCCTACGGTCAGTGGGTCCAAGGACAAATCTCGCTTAGTATAGCCTTACAGGCTATTCCCCCTCACAAGACAGGTTACGACTTCTTTAACGTTGTAACGGGCTGTAAGCCCAACGAGCGCATAGCCCAGGGTAAAGCGTAGCGACACCCTGGGTAAATCAGGAACAGTTCCATTTTGGGTACATAAAACTGTACACCGTCCGAGAAAGTACGTTCGGCTTGCACTTCTTGTAACAGATAGCCATTTTTTAGACCTCCTTTTGATTGATTGTTTTACAATAGAATTCACACTTCGGAATCACGTTTGCGTCAAATGACATCACTTAGTCGTGCCGTTGGCTCAAAACACTGTGGCTGTGCGCCGCCATCACTGTCACAAGCTGCCACCGTCACTGCGCACTATGACGGCGTTCGGTTCAGCCGTTGTGTGCAAGTCATGCTTTCCGGCTGCAAATTTAGCACAGAAAAACGTAATTTGCAAATTTGTCGGAATCACAATTTTCCGACTTCCACACCCCTTCGTGTGCAGAAAAAATCTCATTTCTCATATTTCTCATTTCTCATTTCGAGTTCACGGGTGCGTGCGCGTGTTATATTATATATATATATTTAAATTTATTATATATATACATTTACCCTCCTTTCTCCCCCCTAAAAACGATTGTCCCCCCCAAGGCGGTGCGGACATGTGCCAAACCGACAGATTTTTGTCTGGGATGGATATGCACGAATCAGGCTGTTTGTGCAAGAGAGATGTAAACGACTGTTAAATACAGCATAAAAATTATAACATTTGTTTTTTCTTATTTTGTATCGTTAACATAGAGTAAATCTGAGGCGTGATTCGGCCAAATCATCAAAAATGAGAAATGAGAAAAATGAGAAATGAGAAATGAGAAATCATGCGTATAATCAAACCTCACCACGTCAAAGTGCGTGTATCAGACATAGCGACGTATTTCGGTACCGACACCAAGCACGTTGAGCGATTGCTTAACGGCGATATGTCTGCAAACGACGTCAATGCCATCGCCATGCATGCAATAAGGGTTGGCTATGTAGTAAAATGACAAAACAACTTATCAAAATGAAAACATTAAAACGAATCTACTTTACAGTTGTCCTCAACTGGCAGTTTCTGATAGCTGTCATATTTGCGTCAGTTATTAGGGTGTACGGTTTGATGTGCTTCCTATGAAATTTTCAAAATATATTTAGTTAATAAATTCAAATTCGTTGATTTATGCAGATGTTGTTAATCTCTGAGCTCTCAGAAA
>SFIS01000095.1 GCA_004555245.1 Bacteroidales bacterium | reverse complement strand
CATGTTTGTAATTGTCGCGCTTTGGTTTTTACGACAACAGAGACAACAGGAACAACGGTCTGATTGTGAACTCTATGTTGTCTGTTGACAACAACAAAATCTCATTTTCTCATTTTTCTCATTTCTCATATTTCTCATTTCTCATTTCTCATTTCTCATTTCTCATTTTTCTCATTTCTCTCATTTCTCATATTTCTCATTTCTCATTTCTCATTTCTCATTTCTCATATTTCTCATTTCTCATTTCTCATTATCAATCCTATCGAGCAATCTCTGAACAGCGTAAGCATACAAAAAGCCCTGCTCCATGTGGGTATGGTGCAGGGCTTTTGTATAAGGGTTGTTGACTGTAATGTCACCATGCGAAGAGCGGATAGTCTTTCATCACGCTGTTGACTTTGGCGCGGACGGCGGCGATCACAGTCTCGTCTTCGGGGTTGTTGAGGACTGTCTCGATGAGCTCGGCTATGAGGAGCATCATATCCTCTTTTGCTCCGCGTGTGGTGATGGCGGGCGTGCCGAGACGTATGCCTGAAGTCTGGAAGGCGGAGCGTGTGTCGAACGGCACCATATTCTTGTTTACCGTGATGTCTGCAGCGACGAGGGCGTTCTCTGCCGTCTTGCCTGTGAGGTCAGGATATTTCGAGCGGAGATCGACAAGCATCGAGTGGTTGTCAGTGCCGCCGGAGACGATGGTAAAGCCGCGCTGCGTGAGGGCGTCGGCGAGGGTGGCGGCGTTCAGCTTCACCTGTTTTGCCCACTCTTTGAACTCCGGCTGCAGCGCCTCGTTGAAGGCTACGGCCTTGGCTGCGATGACGTGTTCGAGAGGTCCTCCCTGCTGTCCGGGGAAGACGGCGGAGTTGAGCAGTTGCGACATCTTCTTCACGACACCTTTCGGAGTGGTGAGCCCCCACGGGTTGTCAAAGTCTTTCTGCATGAGGATGATGCCGCCGCGCGGTCCGCGGAGTGTCTTGTGTGTGGTCGAGGTGACGATGTGTGCGTAGCGCACGGGGTTGTCGAGCAGCCCAGCGGCTATAAGTCCGGCGGGATGTGCCATGTCGATCATCAGGAGTGCGCCGACTTCATCGGCGATGGCGCGCATGCGGGCGTAGTCCCATTCGCGGCTGTAGGCCGAGCCGCCGCCGATGATGAGTTTCGGACGATGCTCGAGGGCGAGGCGGTGCATCTCGTCGTAATCGACGCGTCCTGTCTCGCGGTTGAGTGTGTAGCCGACGGGGTTGTAGAGGATGCCGGAGGTGTTGACGGGCGAGCCGTGCGAGAGGTGGCCGCCGTGGTCGAGGTTCATGCCCATGAAGGTGTCGCCAGGCTTGAGGACGGCGAGAAGGACCGCAGCGTTGGCCTGGGCTCCGGAATGGGGCTGGACGTTGGCATACTCGGCTCCGAAGAGGCGGCAGACGCGGTCGATGGCGAGCTGCTCTACTTTATCTACTACCTGGCAGCCGCCGTAGTAGCGTTTGCCGGGATAGCCCTCGGCGTATTTGTTTGTCAGGCACGAGCCCATGGCGCGCATGACATCGTCGCTCACGAAGTTCTCGCTGGCGATGAGCTCCATGCCTTTCAGCTGGCGTCCGCGCTCTTGTTCGATCAAATCGAAGATGGTCTGGTCTTTGGTCATGATGGTTTGTTGTTTGTATGTTAATAATGCTTTTGTCTTTTAAGCTGACTGTATGGAACTTGGTCAGACGAGTTGCACTTTGTCTATGTCCTGAACCTTGTCGCAGTAGCGGCAGCGCAGTTCGGGGTGCGGGGCATTCTTGTCAACGATGGTGAAGTGTGTCTTCATAGGCTCGTTGTTGGTGATGCACTTGGGGTTGTTGCACCGCACGATGCCGACGAGCTGGTCAGGCAGGTTGACGGTTTTCTTCTCTATGACCTCGTAGTCGCGTATGATGCTGAGCACCACCTTGTGTGCGACGACGGAGAGCTGGCTTATCTCATCGTCGGTGAAGAATTTGTTCTCTACCTTGATGATGCCCTTGCGTCCGAGTTTCTTCGAACGGAAATTGAGGCCGATGGTGACTTGCGACGACAGCTCGTGGAGCTTGAGGAGCGATGCCACCTGGAAAGTCTTGTCGGCGGGGATGTGGTCGATGACCGTGCCGTTCTCTATTGCGGCTACGAGACGTTCTTTCTTGTTCATGGGATTTGGACTGATACTTTTCAACTTGTCAACTGAAACAAGACTAATGAAGTATTGTCTTGTCTTGTATGATGTCTTCTTTCGTTATGCCGAGAATGTGGCAGAAGATGGCCTGGCGTGCGAAGAGACCGTTGCGAGCCTGCTGTATGTAGTAGGCGTGTGGGTCGTCATCTACGTCGTAGGCTATCTCGTTGACGCGCGGCAGGGGATGGAGGATGCGCATGTTGTCGCGTGTGTTGGAGAGCATGTCGCGGCGCAGGATGTAGATGTTCTTCACGCGCTCGTATTCCATGAGGTCGGAGAAACGTTCTTTCTGCACGCGCGTCATATATATGATGTCGGCATCGGCGATGACATCAGGGTCAAGGCGTGTGTGCTCGACGTAGCGTATGCCGTGGTCGCGGCAGTAGAGCTTGTACTCGTCGGGCATGGAGAGCTCGTCGGGGGCGATGAAATGGAAGGTGGGATTGAAATGGCGCATGGCGGTGATGAGCGAATGGACGGTGCGCCCGTACTTGAGGTCGCCTACGAGACAGATGTTGAGGTTGTCGAGTGTGCCCTGGGTCTTGTAGATAGAATAGAGGTCGAGAAGACACTGCGAGGGGTGCATGTGTGCTCCGTCTCCGGCGTTGACGATGGGCACGGGGGAAATTTCGGAGGCGTATTGCGCCGCACCCTCGATGTGATGGCGCATGACAATGACGTCGGCGTAGTTGGCCACCATGAGTATCGTGTCTTTCAATGTCTCGCCTTTTGTGGCACTCGTCACCTTGGCATCGGTGAAGCCGATGACTTTTGCGCCGAGACGGTTGGCGGCTGTCTCGAAACTGAGGCGGGTGCGGGTGGACGGTTCGAAGAAAAGGGTGGCGACGATGCGCCCCTTGAGAAGCTCTCTGTCAGGATGGAGCTCAAACTCTTTTGCCATGTCGAGAAGGTACATGATCTTCTCTTTTGAGAGGTCGGCAATAGTGACGAAATTCTGTTTCTCCATATACAAAAATAAGGTCTTTTGCGTATTTTGACTGCGAAGTTAGCAATTTTATTTCTAAAAACATCAGTTTTTCCAAATTATTATTGTATTTTTGCAAAAATATTTTCTCACCTCAAATTACGCAGTACATCGCACTGGAAAGTATGAGACGCAAATACATCATCGGGCTATGGACGCTCATAGCCCTGGCTGCAGCGGCTTGCTGCACGATAGTGACCATGATATGGAACGGATGGATAGGATATATGCCTCCGATAGAGGATTTGCAGAACCCTATCGACAAATATGCGACGCAGGTGTTGTCGTCAGACGGAAAAGTTATCGGGACATGGAACATGAACAAGGACAACCGTATCCATGTGCCGTACGACAGCATCTCGCCGTATGTGGTGAAGGCACTGATAGCCACGGAGGACGAACGCTTCTACGAGCACTCCGGCATCGACTTCAGGGCATTGGCACGTGCCGTCGTGAAGCGCGGCATACTGGGACAGGAGAGTGCGGGCGGAGGCTCGACTATCACGCAACAGCTGGCGAAGCAGTTGTATTCTGACCATGCCGGATCGAAATTTGAACGCATGATGCAGAAGCCCATAGAATGGGTGATTGCGCTGAAACTTGAGAGATACTATACGAAGGAGGAGATAATCACGATGTATCTCAACTATTTCGATTTCCTGCACAACGCCGTAGGGATAAAGATGGCTGCGAACACGTATTTCAGCAAAGAACCGAAGTCGCTGGACATTGCCGAGGCCGCAACGCTGGTGGGGCTGTGCAAGAACCCGTCGCTATATAATCCCGTGAGATATGCAGAACGTGCGACGGAGCGGCGAAACGTTGTGTTGAGGCAGATGTTCAAGGCAGGCTATATATCTGAAACGGAATATGAGGAGAACGCGGAGAAACCCATAGAGCTGCATTTCCGGACGATAGACCACAAAGAGGGCAGCGCGGCCTATTTCAGAGAGTTCCTCAGAAAATACATGACTGCGAAACGTCCGCAAAGGGAGAACTACCCCTCGTGGGCTGGCGTGCAGTATCACATCGATTCGATTGCATGGGAGCAGGACCCTCTGTACGGATGGTGTAACAAGAACCGCAAGAAGGACGGCTCTGCATATAACATATATACCGACGGTCTGAAGATACGCACGTCGATCAACTCGCGTATGCAGAGATATGCAGAGGAGGCCGTCTATGCGCATGTGGCGAAATATCTGCAACCTGTCTTCGACCGCGAAAACCGCAGGAAGAAGAACGCCCCGTACTCTAACCTCTCGCAGAAACAGATAAACGACATCCTGAACCGCTCGATGAGACAGAGCGAACGATGGAGGGCAATGCGCGAGGCGGGATGCTCGGACAGCGAGATAGAAGAGGCGTTCAGGAAGAAGACAGAGATGACGGTCTTCTCGTATCACGGAGATGTCGATACGCTGATGTCGCCGTTAGATTCCATAAGATACTACAAGACTTTCCTACGGGCGGGATTCATGAGCATCGACCCGAGGAATGGAGAGGTGAAGGCGTATGTAGGAGGCATGGACTACGAGCATTTCCAATACGATATGGTCATGCTCGGCAGACGCCAGGTCGGTTCGACGATAAAGCCTTTCCTCTACTCGCTGGCGATGGACAACGGCTTCACGCCATGCGATATGGCTCCCAATGTGCAGCAGACGTACATCGTTGCAGGACAGGCATGGACACCACGTAACGCATCGAAGTCACGATATGGCGAGAATGTGACGTTGAGATGGGGCTTGCAGCAGTCGAACAACTGGATCTCGGCTTATCTCATCTCGAAGCTCAACCCGCAGCAGTTTGTGCAGCTCTTGCAGAAATACGGCATCGATTCGCCGACAATCCATGCGTCAATGGCACTTTGTCTCGGCCCGTGTGACGTCAGTGTGGGAGAGATGGTCAGCGCATATACCGCATTTGCGAACAACGGCATACGATGTGCGCCGCTCTTTGTCACACGCATCGAGGACAACAGCGGAAATGTTCTTGCTGACTTCCAGCCGCGCATGAACGAAGTAATCTCGCAGGAAGGTGCCTACAAGATGCTTGACATGATGCGCGCCGTGGCTGACGGGGGCACCGCCTCGAGACTGAGGTACAAGTACGGACTGAACGGAGACATCGCAGCGAAAACGGGTACGACGAACAACAACTCGGACGCCTGGTTCATGGGCGTGACGCCTGAACTCGTTTCCGGATGCTGGGTTGGCGGTGACGACCGCGACATCCATTTCAGTTCCATGCTCTATGGACAGGGTGCCACGATGGCGCTGCCTATATGGGCGTACTATATGAAGAAGGTGTATGCCGACAGAATGCTCGGGTATGACGAGAAGAAACGTTTCGACATCCCTGCCGACTTCAACCCTTGTGCCAATCTCCTTCAGGATGGCCTCGAGGAGGATGGGGCAGGAGTGGAGGATGTATTTGAATAAGGTTGCCTGCAGAAACATAAATGAACTGTCCTTGGACACATCGGCCATTGCGGTCGGTGCGTTCAAGGACAGTTTCCTTTTGGTGTGTCTCGCCTGATACTGTTGTGTTAAAGACCAGCCTGTAAGGCTGGACAGTAACCGCAGGGAGGTAATGGCCATACAAAGCGTAGCGGTCGGATTCGCTTGCAATCTGACCAGAAGGCGGAGAACACGGTCATGTGAGGGGAGGGGGCGGGGAGATTAGCCTGGAAGGCTATACTAAGCGTAGCGATCGTAACCGGGGGCGAAGCCCTCGGTATGTCGTAGCAATACTGCTGCCTGTAAGGCAGTACCTCGCCATCTGAGAAACGTAAGGATACGCATATATACAAGGTACTGTCTTACAGACAGTCACCCCAGCACTTTATACCCCGGGACTGTGTCCCGGGCTACAACCGCTTCGCTTAGTACAGCCTTACAGGCTATCCCCCGTCACATGAGAGTTACAACCGCATTACCTCCCTACGGTCAGTGGGTCCAAGGACAAATCTCGCTTAGTATAGCCAGCCATTACCTCTCTGCGTATTGACCAGCACGCGCTGTAAGCGCAGAAGAACATAGCCTAGGGTAGAGCGCAGCGGCACCCTGGGTGTAATTGGGCATTGTCTATGCGCGCTGTAAGCGCAAAAGCGTTAAATATCCTGCTGTTATCTACGCTTTTGCGCTTTCAGCGCGACCATCACCTACATGAAATAACCCAGGGTGTCGCTACGCTTTACCCTGGGCTATGCGCTCGTTGGGCTTTCAGCCCG
>SFIS01000040.1 GCA_004555245.1 Bacteroidales bacterium | reverse complement strand
CCGAAAAGCTGCGGTGTACGCCGATGTATGCCGCCGTGCCGTATGGCTTAGTAGTTCTGTCTGCCTCGACATATATGCCGGATTGCCCGAAAAAGGTGAGCTGTCCGGGGAGATACACCGCGCCACTGAAACGGCTCTCGCCTGTGACGGAGAGACTGCCCGCTGCGGAGAGGTTGCCCCCTGCGGAGATGTTGTAGTTTGCGTTGACGTTGCCCGCAACGGCAAGCGAGCCGTTCATCTTCGTGACCTCGCCGTAGATGCTGACGACGGCGGTGGAGCCTGTCGCGCCGAGCTGGTCGGTGTAGGCTGCGTAGGGCGCGATGACGGAGGAGAGGACGCTGCCGCTCTCGCTTATGAGGCGCAGGTATTTGTCGTTAGTGTCGAGCGACTTGCCGTAGCCCGTGACCTTCTGCGCATTGACGTAATCAGTGGTGGCGTAGCTGGAGAGTGCGTCGGCTGTGATATACCTTGCATCGTTCTGAAAGTCGGAGACGGTGGGTTTGACGTCGGTCAGCCATGAGGGTTTGTCCTTCAGTTCTGCCCACGACGATGCGCCGCCTTCGGGGGCGTAGAGCGTCACGCCTGCCACGGTGGCTATGGGCGTGCCGGAGGATAGTAACTGCTTGACATCGACGGTTGCCGTGCCGCCGCCGCTCCCCGTGCCGGAAAAACCGTAGGCCGACACGCCCCCGGTGGCGTAGAGGTTGCCCTGCGCGTCATCGTTGACATTTGCCACCTTGAGAGCCTTGTTTGTCTCGTCGTATGTCAGGATGATGTCACCGATAACCAGACCTTCCTTGAAGGTTATCAGCTTCTGCGCCGTGTCGGCATGCACCTTGCTCAGTGCTGTCTCGTCAACGTACGTTTTGGCTGCCTGAAGCGCATCCGCGTCCTTCTTGTCTATCTTCTCCCAGTCGCCGCTGTCCTCCGAAAGGTTCTGCGCCGTGTCGGCATAACAGGATTTTATTTTTTCGCGCTCGGTAGTCCAGACAGGATTTCCTTCGTCATCCGTGCCCTCACGCAGATGGTCAAGATAAACATAGCCGTCCTCGTCAGCACTCAGCTTGTCAAGGGTCGCGAGGTTCGCATGGCTGTGCTGACTGCCGCTGCCACTCACTTCCACCACTGTGCTGCCATTGCCGGCAACTACGGCGCCTATGCTACGCAGTCGTTTGCTCCGGGGCTTGCACTCGCGGCGGTTCACTTCAAGTTTGTATTCTTTCCTTGACATATTCTCTATTTTTGCTCCTTGTCATATTCGTCAGGACGCAGCTCCACAAGCACACGCTCACAGCTGTCGTCCTGAAGGTTCTCTATCACGCTCATGTCTATGAAGCGGCAGTTCTCCTGCATCGCCTCGCGCCACAGGCACAGGGCTGACGGCCCCACCCCGGTCGTCCCCTCCAGTTTCGTCCGTCTCTCTGCAAACTGGCTGTATAGCGTGCCTATCAGCAGCTCCTCCGCCTGGGCGGTACGCCCGGCGCGGGTCAGCGTCTCTACCTGCGTCAGGTCTTCTGTCCTGAAATAAGCCCCGCGGGCCGTCGGTACGCCGCCGCTCGCACTGCCGCAGATTGTATCTATCTCTATGTCCTCCTTCGCGCTCGAGTTCAGGACAGCCGCATACTCCACGTCGTCCGTGTCTATCGTCGTCTCATACTGCTGCGCGTTCTCCACTTCTATCTCAGGCAGTTTCATCAGACACCACCATGTCTTGCCGCTATACCACAGACCGTATGTGTCAACAAACTCCGTCGTGCTCAGGTTCACGTCGCCGTCACTGAGCATCCAGCCTTCCCGCCGCACTTCCATCCACATGCGCCCGCCTCTACCGCCAACATTCGGGTACGGCACCGGCTGCCCGTCATCCATGCTCCCCAAGGCGGTCGTAAGACGTTCCTTGTGCGGGTTTATGCAGGGGCGGTTCTTCTTCCAGCCAAGCACACCGCACCTCTCCTTGCGGTCATCGCTGTCATACCAGCACAGATAACCGTATGTCTGAGGGGCGCTGTCACGGCTCGCGTCATACACCGCCCAGCGGCCCAGCGTCTCGCCGACACTCCGCACGGGGCTGCTGACCGGACGGCCCGGCACATCCTGATTCGTCCAGCAATATATCGTGTCCGTGCCGTCCGGCTGCCATTTCAGCGTCACAGGAACATACACGAAGTTCCCGCGCCTGTTCCACTGGTCTTCCCAGTCTTTCTGCTCAATGCTATCAATCAGGTTGGCACTGCTCTCAAAAGGGTTGAAACGGCAGTCCATCAGCATATCCAGACCAATGCGCACACGCAGGTTCTCCGGATGCGGCACAGGCGGAAGCCATATTTCCTGACTCTTCCACAGCACACCGCCCACACCGCTGCCCAGATAGCCGAACCCCCACCCGCAACCGTGTTTCATCCACGACAGCTGCGCGCTCCACCCGCCTCCACTGCTCCTGCGGATTCCCGCAACGCTCGTCCAGCCCAAGGCTATGCCCTCGCTCTTCTGACCGTCTTCCTGGGGCACAATCTTGAAAAAACGGGCGCCGTCATTCAGCAGACTCGCATTCTTGCCGTTACGGCTCGTCCATAGCGTGAAACCGCTGTCCGTAGCGTCTATCCAGTTCTCCAGTTCCTGACTGTAGTGATAGCTGTAGTACGTGCTGCTGCCTTTCGTGATGCCCTCCAGAATGTTCAGGGCGGTCAGGTTCGGGTCTGTGTCATCTACATAGCACTCCTCCTCCGTCAGCACTCCGCTCTGGGCGTACGGGCTCCACGTCACCTTGGCATTGTTATACACCGCATCGACACCCAGCGTCTGGTCGTCGCTCATCCATTCCACCTTCTCCAGCGTTCCGCCCGCATACAGGCCGTTCAGGTCATAGACCCACACCACGCCGCCGCGTTGCACCATACGCAGACCCAAAGGCTGGAAAATGCCCTCCACCACCTCGCGCAGCGTCAGCGCCTCGCCGTCCTCATCGTAGAAATTGTCGCTACGCACCGTCAGGTCTCCAAGCGACATGACACTCTCTCCGCCATCGAGGCTCGTACTGATATAGCCCTCATCTACTCGCGTATAGTCAATGCCGCTGCGCTCCAGCGCATTGTCCAGCAACTCACGCAGCGTATGCATCCCCGCAAGGTTAAAGCGCAGACGCTCCAGTATGCCGAAGTCCGAAAACGTAAGGCTCACCTCGTAGTCTTCAAGCATACTGTATGGCTCCTCGTAGAACTCCGGGTCCAGGCTCCCGCTCCAGTACAGCACGTCATTCTTCAGCACGTCAAGACGTATCTCCCCGACAGCCACGCTGTAAAGGTCTATGTACGTACGGTCGCCCGGACTCAGCAGCTTCAGGGTGGCGGTGCTGCCGCACAACACCTCCTCCTTGCTCCGTTCGTCCCATTCTATCAGCAGAGGCTCCTCGCCGCTGAATGTCAGCTCGCCGACACCCGGCGACGGCTCCGGCGCTTCCTTGCGCAGAATCCTCACGTCCCATTTCACATTCTCACGGCTGTAGAACAGCCCGCTGTATATCACTTCCATGTTCTTAAAAGTTGATTGTATATGACCCTAACTGCGCTTCCTCCGGTTATACTCCTTTTCCAGCACACCGACCAGACGGCGGCCCTTGATCCTGAACTCCACCTTGCCGCCCATGCCGCCGTCACCTATCAGCCCCCTCAGCTTGTCAAGAGGGGCGACAACCTCGGGATTGCTCCCAGCGTTCGCATACTCGCCGAAGATTCCAAGCGTAGGGCCGTACGCTATGGCACCGTCGGCAAACTTCGGAATGGCGGCGGCTAAGATGACCGACTGCTGCGCGGCGATGTAACCTGCGGCAATCGCCGTTCCTGCAAAAGGGATGTACGCATGAGCGGCAAACGTCTTCGCGGCGGCAAGCGCGCTCCATGCTGCCGTCTCCACACCGAGAGCGGCGGCTGTCGCCCCGCTCGCGGTCACGGCTGCTGCGGCATTCGCGGCGTTCGCCACGCCCTCCTCCGTCTCTGCCGCAGCCTCCACGCCTTTCGCGGCGGCATGGCCGGTACTGACCCCGGTCAGCATCTCCACTATGCTGATCACGCCGCTCAGACCGTCATATATGCTCAGCACGCCGTCTATCACGCCCACTACGCGCTCCCACGCACTGCCGCTCCCCTCGATGGCTGCCGTGATGCTGTCTATACCGCTGCCTATGCCCTTGATGCCGCCCCACGCATCGCGCAGGTTCGCCTGGCTCTTCTTCAGCTGCTTCTCATACCTCTTCCAGCTCGACATCATCTTCTCCACTTCCTTGCGTTGCTCCGCTCCCAACGGGTTCTTCGTGTCGTCAAGCATCTTCTGCAGGTCACGGATCTTGCTCTTGATGCCCTCCGCTCCCACCAGTTCCAGCTCCATCGTCAGCTTCTTCCCGCTCTTCCCGCTCAGCGATGACAGCTCACGCTCCATCGCAGGCAACTGCGTCAGACGCTCTAAGGCTTCACGCTTTGCGGTCAGTTCGTCAATGCTCCGCTGTATGTCTTCTATCTCGCTCGCGCTGGCTTTCTTCTGCCGTTCGCTGTAGTAGCTGATGGCTCTCTCCAGTTCCGAGATGCTGTTCAGGCGGTCCACATCCCCCGGAGCTTCAAGCTCAGACAGCGTCGCGTCCCATTCTTCGCGAAGACGCTCAAGCTCGATAATCTGCTTCTTTATCTCCGTCCGCTCTGTCTCCGTCGCATGCTTCAGCTTCGATTCGTAGAAAGTAATCTCTGCATCCAGTTGCTCGTATGTGTGTATCTGTTCTACGCCTACAGCCACGTGCGCATTCTCTTCGAACGCTCTTCTAAGGGCGTTCAGACGCTTGATTTCCGCATCTATTTCTGACAGGTTCTCTTCTGAGGCTCTTGAGCGGAGACTGCGCTGGTAGGCAATGGCCCCGTCAATCCTCTCAAGCGTGTCAAGTTCTGCAGTGACACCTGCTGCATCCATCACAGCCTTTACCGAGGCCTGCTTCTCCTTGAGCAGTCGTATCTGCTCGCCGTATTTTGCTATGGCTGCCGTTTCTGTCGGCTTGCACCTTTCAAGCTTCTCTTGATAGTATTTGATATTGTTGCCCAATTCTTTATAGCTCTGGGCATTGGCAATCAGCTTCTTCCCGGCATAAGGATCCTTGCCGCCTCCTGACTTGCCTGATGATTCAAGGCCATACTTCTTGCCCAGTGCCTTATATCTGGCTTCCATCTGCCTGAGAGTGGCAGCCTCCTTCTTCGCTTGCGCGTCGTTGACACCTGCAAGGCCCGACACCTTTGTCTTCTGGGCTTCAATGGCCTTGCCAAGGTCTGCATAGCTCTGAGTGTGCCAATCTACTGCCTGAGCTGTCTTCTTCGTTGCTGACGACAACTCCTTCTGGGCTTTAGTCATCTTGCTGACACAGGCGTCAAAATTGCCCTGCAGGCGTGCAATGTCTGCATCTGCCTGGGCAAAAGCCGCTGACGCCTGCGCATACTGTTCCCTGCCGCCCTTGATGTGGTCATAGTTGTAAGTCACACGGCCCTCGCTGTCCATCTGCTGGCCCCCCAGCCTTGACATCGTGTCAAGGGCATTTTGCTTCTCCAGTTCCTTGGCAGCTATCTGGGAGGCAAGCACCTTTGCCTGTGCCTCATAGCCTATTTGCTGACAATAGGCCTTGCTTTTGGCGACAAGCGTGTCATACCATTCCGATGCTGTCTGGTGATATCCCATTGCCTCGCCGTATTTCCGGTTCAGTTCCTCGACGGCTGACTTCGCGTCGCCTTTGCTCTTTATCAGCTCATGGAGCTTCACCTTCTCCATCTCAATCTCTGACTGCGCCTGAGACGACGCATTCGTGAAAGCGTCCGTCGCTTCTTTCAGGACATCTGTCTTTTCCGCTGCTTTTTCCGCTTCGTCGCCGAGCGTGCCGAACAATGCCGCTATGCCCGTAACGATGACACTGATGCCCATCGTGAGGGCTGCATACAAAGCCGTCACGGCGGCTGTCAACACTCCTGTCGCCACGGCGGCGTTATAGTTGCTTGCCGTATATACCGCATTGGCTATCGTGCGCGCTTTTGTCACTATGGTGCCGAGAGCCGTCTTTGAGGCTGCAAGGACATGAGCCGCCGCAAATGCTTTCAGGCCCGATGTCACCGTCACCATTGTCATGCCTAACTGCTTGATTCCGGCGACGGCGATTGTCACGTTGGCAATCAGGGCTACTACAGGTCCCGCACTGCCGGAAACCTCGCCAATCCAGTCTGTCATTGCCGCTATCTGGTTGTTCAGTATCTGCGTCGCGCTGTCCCCTGTCCTCGACATCTGGCCGAAAGCGCCTTCTATTGTCCCAGCACTGTCAGCCATCGCGTCTATGTTATCGCAGAATTTGTCTGCAAGCTCACCGTTCAGGGGAATCAGAGCGCGCAAGGCTTCGGCACTGCCGAAAAGCTTCGCGTATATCTCCTCCTCCAACATGCCATGGGCTGCTGCATAATCCTCCACATCCTGGTTCAGCTGCGTGAGGAAATTACGCATTCCGCCGCTGGCCTTGATGGCGGCGGCGTCAAACTGTATTCCCATCTCCTGCGCCATGGTCGCCGCCTCGCTCGACGGCTTGACAAGAGCCGTAAAGATTGCTGCCAGCTGAGTGCTTACCTCTGCCGTGTTCCCGGAAACTCCTGTCAGTGTGGCAAAGGTCGCCATCAGCTCGTCTATGCTGACACCAAGCGTCGCCGCATTGCCGCTCACACGCGGTAGAGCCTGCGCCAGCTGCTCAAATGACGTGACGCCGTTCTTCGCGGTCATCTGTATCTTGTCCTGGATCTCACCTGCAGCCTCCCACTCCAGACCGTAGTTCTTGATGATCGTCGAGGTTACAGTGACCGTCTGCCCGAGGTCGGCGATACCACCGACAGAGGCACGGGCTGACTTGTCCAGAAAAGATATCCAGTTGTCCTCGGGCACACCGTTCGATATCACCTGATACAATCCCTCCGCCAGTTCCTCCCTTGTCTTCGGTATCTCCTTGCCGAGGTCGGCAACCGAAGCCTTCAACGCCTCAAACTCCTTCTCGCCTTTGCCGGCCATCGTGTTCACGGCGCGCATCGAGGCGTCAAAGCTCTGCTGGGTGGATATCAGACGCTGGAACATGTCGTTCAGCTGCCCTATCGCTGTTGTCACGTTGCCAAGAGTGATTGAGCGGGCTGCCATCTGTTGCAGTTCATCTGTCGCTCGCTGCGCACTCTGAACCATTTTCCCAATGGCTTCGTCGGCATTACCTGCCTCCACACTCAGTTCACGAAGGACTTTACCGCCGGCATCCGTGATTTTTATCGTGAAATTTACTTCGTTTGCCATTTTTTTCTATTGTTCCTTAATTCCGCAACACTATAATTTAACTTTATTTATAAGTTCCTGAGCAACAAAAAGTTGCCCAGGATTTTGCTAACTAACAAATGCGACTTATGGATTTCCATGCTCTTGCAGTCTTTCTTTCTGTCCTCGTCTATGCCATGACAACAGAGGCACTCAAAGCGGAATGGGCTAAAACTTTGGCAAGACTTTTCGCTTTCCTGCTCTTTGTGTGGGGGATTTTCGCCATTCATCCGCTTTGCAGCGTATTGGCTGTAGCGTTTGCCTTCTCGTTTGCCGTTTGCCGCGGAGTGGACGGGAAGGAATAGCCCCCCGCCCAGCTTATTCTATTCCGTAACGCTTCTTTGCTGCCTCGTAACGTTTGCGACGCTCCTCTTCCGTCAGCGCCTCCTCCTCCTTTTCTTCGTCACGCGCGTCCCAGGGCAGGGGGAACACGTCGCGTGCCGACAGCTTGCGCTTGCTGTAAGGCTGAAGCACGCACTGGCACATCACACGCGTCTCCTCCCAGCCGTTACGTATCTCACGCTCCTCCCTCTCATGCCATGCCTCGTAAGCAGCATTGAACTCCGATGGGGTGCAACAGCAGAAATCTGAAAGATTCATGCCAAGGCACCCCATCGCTATTCCAAGAAGGTCATCAATGCAGCCTACTACGCCTCCGTCTGCGTTTTTTTTTCAGATGACTGCATTTCTGAATAGAACGACTGCAAGCCCGAAGGCTCCAGAGCATCCGCAAAATCATCAAACGACAGACCGAAGGCCACATCGTCTGCCTTGCAGGCACTCGCGACGCAGCACCACATGAACAGCACCATGTCGCTCACGTCATTCTTGCCGATCTCGCTCACGTCACGCCCGCTCGCACGCTTGAAGCGCACCATGGCTCCCATCGTCACACGGCAAGGGTAAGTCTCGCCCTTCACCGTTATTCTTCGTTCCTCTTTCATCCTTTATGCCCCCGCTGCTTTCTTGGTGATCGCACCGCTGTTCTCCAACGTCAGGCTGTACTTCTCGTCGTCTCCTGCCTGACCGTCATTCTCTAACGACGTGATGACATAGTCACCCTCGTAGTAGTTCGTCTCCTCCTCGCCGCGATATGTGTAGCGCGCCTTCACCGGCTCTGCTGCAAGCCACAGCTCCTTCAGCGTCGGAAGGTTCACCTTCTCTGCCTCGTCATCGCCGTCATACACAAAGCCGTCGGCCTGGATGCTCTCGGCAAGGCTCTTCACATACTTCTCCTTGAACTTGCCCGCGCTCGCCTCCTTCGTCACACGCTCGCCCGTCTCTGTCGAATCACTGATCTTGCAACCCGTAGAGTGACCTAACGGATGGAATTTACCATTTATGACCAATCCCAAAATCAAGTCTGTTCCGTATCTGTACATTTTTTCCTGTTTTTTAAGTTTGACAATATTGTTACTGTTGTTAATATTCCGGCTATTATTCCGAAAGAAAGCCATTTCAATGCCGTTCCAATGGCATTAGGGGGCTTTTCCTCAGCCTCCTTGTTCTGCGAGGATGAACGGCTCGACTGGATGTCGCTCAGAAGCTCGCTGTTCACAAACCGCAGATTACGCATCTGACGCTCATAACGCTCGCACTGAAGCAACAGGCTGTCACAGCTCGCATAGACTACGATACGCTCCGGCTCTGTCGCCGTCGCCGCCTTCCTGCCCACCTCTACGCTCGCCTGACCGCTGTGTTCCCGCCAGACGGCGCCGACAGGCAGCTTAAGCAAACTGTCCGTCGCTATCGTCAGCTTCACTTCCGACTTCGGCACTCTCACCGCCTCCGTCCTTATCTCCGTCACCTCGCTTGCGCTGTCCCCTGACAGGTGATGCACGCTGCCCGTGCGACTGGCTTCCCGTTCCTGTGCCGCCATTGCAGAGCTCACGATCTTTCGGGGTGTCGCGCATCCGCTCAAGAACAGGGCAGTCATCACTGTAACGGCAACTGTTGGCACTGTCAACAGCCTTGCGAAAGCGCGCAACCTCGCGCTTGAGCGAGCTGACCTCTTTTCTTGTCTCATGCAATTCATTCTTTAATGGGTCAACGATGTTTTCTATCAATATGCGAGTGGCTTGCTCAGTGTTCGTTATCTTCACCGTGTCGCTCTCTGCCAGAGCCTTCTCTGCATCTGCACGCGCTTTCTTCAACGCACTGCGGATGGTCACGATAGAGACAATGGCACCGAACAGGCTACCGCCTAATATCACGTTGAGGATTTCACTGAGTTCCATTTCCATATATCAACTATTGATTGATTCCTATTTCTTTAAGCCACTTCTTCACGTCGAAACTCGGACACGCCTTTGCCGCCAACTCACAGTGACCGATGATCTTCACCTTCGGAAAACGCCTATGGAAGTCCAGCACGTATGCTCTCAATGCTGCCTTCTGCGCTGCCGTACGGGTGTCCTTTGGCTTCAGCCGCTTGTCGCAACCGCCTACATACACCACATGCCTGCTCACTGAGTTGTAGCCCTTCGCACCATTGGTGATTTCCCAGGAATCAACCCTCGCGTCCTCGTTGTTCTTCACTAAACGCTCCACCTTCCCGTCCAAGTGTATCATGTCTGTGTAACCCACCTGCTTCCAGCCGCGGCCACCCTTCGACACAGGGTCTGTGTGCCAGTGACGAATCTCACTGCTCGTCACCTCACGGCCTTCTGCCGTGGCGGTGCAGTGGATTACCAGATATTTCAGTTCATAGCTCATTTCTTGTCATTTTTCGATTTCTGTCAACTGCCGCGCCCATAGCCCAAGAGCCTCCCCCCCCGTGCGTCGGGCATCAGCCCGTCGCTTCCCGTCGCTTCCCCTCGGTTCTGTTCCCGGCAGCTCGGCTGCAGGGCTAAGGCAACCGTCAAAATCAGCTTGCCTTATATCCGCTCCTGATCACACAGCCCGCATCTGCCTTCTTGGGCATGCAGACAAACATGTGGCGGAAGTTGATCTTGTTGCGCTGATACTCCGGGTCGTTGATCGCCTCGCTATAGTACATCTTCGTGCTTCCCGTCGCCTTGAATACACGCGGCACATAGAAGGCAAACGAACACTGGAACTCACCCGCTGACGCCGTAGAGCCCAAGGTCTTTTTCTCGCCCGCTGTCGTGTACAGCGGATTGTTGGCAAACTCATAGATGTCAAAGCTATAAAGCCTGCCCACGGTGCCGTCCGTGCGGTTGATGTTATACTGCTCCTTAAACTTCTGGTCTGTCTCAAGCAGGTCGTTCACATGGTCGGTGCACAATACTAAACGGCGGTTGTCCGACGGCACACCAAGCTTGTCCAGCGCACGCTTCAGGTTTATAAGGTCCTGCACACACAGCTTCACACGACCGGTATCCGCGTCTCGCTCGCCACTCGTCACGAGCACAGGCGTTTTATCCGTGTTCTTCTGGGCGCACAGCGCATGAGCCGCTTTCCTGAACTTCGAGTCGTTGATCGCATTGCCGTGGCTCTCCTTCACGCGCTGCATCTTGTCATAACTGATGGCATAAAGCTCGTCGTCTGTCACTGGCGTCACCTTCGTCTGGAACTTGTCCAGATTGATGGCTATGTCGGCATCGTCCAACGCCTGGAGAGGTATGGGATAGGTCGTGTTGTTCACCAGAACGTCAGGGTCAACGCCCACATCCACCAGATGTATGACATCATTGTTCACGATGCTCGAACTGTCAGGGATGCCGTCAAGCCAAGTTGCCTCCAAACCGCGGCGAAGCATTTTCACCAGCTCCCCGGTCCATATCTCGGTATAAACTCCCTCGCACAGGCTGCCGGCGGGAGCGGCAGAGCCCAAGCTAACGGCAATCACATTCAGACCGACGGCACCCACCAAGGGGGCAACGCCGACAACGGCAGCAAGCGTGCTGCCCATCACGCAGTTCAGCAGAACCGCCATAATAATTCCAAGAAATCTAATCATTGTCATTGTCTTTGTTTTTGTTGTCAGATATTACACTCAATCCCATACTCCGCCTTGTACAACTTCTTGTACTGGGCAGGGTTCTCGGCGCGCAGCTTTGCCAGTTCATCACTGGGAACATCGCTCAGCTTCTTCCACTCGCCGCCGTTTACGGCTGTTGCGCCGCCGCCATTTACGATGTTGCTCAGCTTCACCTGCGCAGACATGGCGTCAAACGTCTGCTGCAACTCTTCGGCACCTATTTTCTTGCCGAGGTCCAGAAACTGCTGCTTCTTCTCCGCGCCAATCTTCTTCTCGCTGATGGCGGCGTTCACCAAGGTTTCAATACGCGCGGCACGCAGCGTGTCGCGTTCCTGGCGCAGGGTCTCTGCCTCTGCACCGTCTGCCTGCAACTTTGCCAGCTTCGCGTTGATGGTCGCTTCGTCGGCATCCTTTGGCAAGCCCAATTGAAGGGCTAACTTCTCTTGATCCATTTGTTTTGGTTTTTGATTTTTGTTGTTATTACTATGCAGTAGCGGCAACACATCCGCCGCATTCTTGCCTAATGTCAGACGCACGCCGTCCTTATGCAGAACTATGGCATCGTCATTGGCGCCGATGTCAACAACCGACACCTCAAACAGCTTGCACTTCGTAATCGTATGGGCTGTCTGGCCAGGAACTAAATGCTCCTTCTCCTCACTCGTCTCCAGGATGTCGATGCCGATGCTCACCATCTTCAGACTGCCAAACTCCCACTGCTTCTTGCAGCGCTGGCTCAGTTCCGTGGCTTCGTCAAACACCAGCTCACCCGTCAACTCGTCATTCTCAACACGGAGGTCCCTCACTAAGCCGATCACCTGACCACGCTCATGCATGTAAAGCAGCACAGGATTACGGTTATACTGCTCAATGTTAATACCCGAAGTCAGCACCCTCGTGCCGTAGCTGTTCACGCTCTCGTTGCTGATTCTTACTCTTTTTGTCTTGCTCATATTTTTCGGTCTTTGTGCCGTGCGTTTTCCCACGGCTGCGATTCTTTTTCGTGTTGCAAAGTTGCGTCCTTTAATCCACCCAGCAAAAAAAGTGTGCAACCGTTACACCCTTCCGTGCAACCGTTGCACACATTTTTTCTCAATCTCACAGAAATCACCAATTTTGCACCAGTTTTCATATATATTTATTTATCATGACAAAAGCAGACATTGAAAAGAAGAAAAACCTCGGAAGGTCACTCTACCTCTCCGGCATGGAACTCACCGAGATTGCAGAACAACTGGGAGTATCAAGACAATCCATTTCTAAGTGGTGTGCGGCAGAAGGATGGAAAGAGTCCAGGGCGGCAAAAAACATCTCCAGACCCGAGCTGGTCAACAAACTTCTCCTCGCCATCGACAACCTCATCGGGCAGGTAAACGCGTCCGGCGACCCGGAAGCCATCGGCTCGCTCGCAGACAAGCTCTCAAAGCTGTCATCAACCATCGAGAAACTCGACAAGAAGGCTAACGTCATCGATGCCATCGAGGTCTTCATGGCATTCAACCGCTGGATTCAGGACCAGGCGTCTTACGACCCCGAAATCACACCCGAGCTCATCAAGGCCATCAACAAGTACCAGAACAAATTCCTCATGGAGAAAATGGCGTCACCGTCAACCCTATAACCCCCGTTCTCCCTCATCCTCCCCGCATTGCCACTGTGCCCCGCGGTTTTGCCGCGGGGTCTCCACCTCTCCCGTCCTCTCCCCCGTATTCTTCGACCAGGTCGAAGAACAAACAAACAAACAACAAAAAAAACACCATGACCATATCCGAACTGAAGAAACTGCAGGAAGAGTGGCAAGAGCACTGCCGCCAGATACAGGCAATCACCGACACCAAAACCCTGCAGAAAGAAAACGCCACCCAGAAGGAGAAACGCATACGACGTCTCCAGCGTGACTATGCCGCTTTCTGTGAGTATTACTTTCCGCATTTCCTCACACTCCGCGACAAGGTGACGGGCGAAGCCATACGCACCATCCACAATGCCCCGTTCCACAATGCGGCTGCCAAACTCGTAAAGAACACGCCCAATCTCAAGGCGGTATTCAAGTGGCCCAGAGGACATGCCAAATCCACACACTTCGACATTTTCATGCCGCTTTGGCTCATGTTCCAGGGTTCCTCCCCATTAGGGGGGAGGGCAGGAGGGGGCCGCCTCATCAATTTCATGGTCATAGTCGGAAAGTCCGAGGACTCAGCCGTCCGACTCCTCGGAGACATTCAGGCGGAACTACAGTACAACAAGCGCATCATTGCCGACTTCGGCAACCAGATGTCCATCGGAAACTGGACCGACGGAGAGTTCACCACAAAGGACGGGGTCTATTTCCTCGCTTGTGGCCGTGGGCAGTCGCCGCGTGGTCTCCGCAAGCGCGAGTCGCGACCTGACTACATCGTCATCGACGACCTCGACGACGACGAGCTCTGCCGAAACGAACGGCGCGTCAGAGAACTCACCGACTGGGTCAAGGAGGCTCTCTTCGGCGCGCTCGACGTAGGACGCGGACGTTTCATCATGGTCGGAAACCTCATATCCAAGACTTCTGTCCTCGCCAACATCTGTGCCACAAAAGGCGTACACGTCTCTACCGTCTATGCCGTGGACAACGAGGGCAACCCCGTCTGGAAAGAGAAATGGACCAAGGAGGAGGCGCGAGAGTACATGGACTTCGTCGGCTACCGCGCATGGAACAAGGAGATGATGCACAACCCCATCATCGAGGGCACCGTCTTCCGGCAGGAATGGGTCAAATGGGCGAAACGGCCCGCATGGAAAGAATTCACGGACCTCGTCCTCTACATCGACCCCTCATGGAAATCCAAGAAGACCAACGACACCAAGGCGGCAAAACTATGGGCAAAGCGCAAGACGGAACTATGGCACCTCCGCGCTTTCGTGCGAAAGGCATCCTTAGCGGAACTCGTGCGCTGGTGCTACGACATCTACGAGTGGAGCCAGGACATCGGCATTGCAATACGATTTGCCATGGAAGCCTCATTCATGCAGGACATCCTGCTCGACGAGTTTACGACGGAGGGAAACATCCGCGGATACCAACTGCCCATCACGGGTGACACCCGCAAGAAACCCGACAAGTTCCAGCGCATCGAGGCGGTCAGCCCCCTTTGGGAACGAGGCTTCGTCTTCTACGACATCGCGCAGAAGGATGACCCCGACATGCAGGCTGGGCTCGAACAGCTCCTCGCCTTCGAGAAGGGTATGTCAGGCAATGACGACGCACCCGACGCCGACGAGGGTGCCATCTACATTCTGCAGAAGAATACAAGACAGCAAAACTACACACCAAGGTTCGGCAAACGACCGACCTCAAAAAACCGATGGTAGCGCAAACCGAATGCAGAAGAGCGAGCTCTTAGTAACTCTCGTCACAACCGTCACAACCGTTACTCTCGCTACAACCGTTACAATCGTCACAATCGTTACAATGTTCCAACTAATCAAAGACCTCATCTTCGCCTTCCGCTTCAAGCAGGCAGTCAAGAAAGCAGACCGCTTTCACCATATCACGCACCGCAAATATATGGTGCTCGTCATTAACAAACGCCTCGAAGTCCTCTCCAAGCAGGAACTCAAAAAGTTCATAGCCGCTCGGGTGTTCAGGAAAGGCACAACCATTGCCGACCTTGAAGCAAAGGCATTATACACAACCCTCTAAACACACACCCATGTTTATCACAGACCAAGACTATAAGGTGGTCATCGGAGAGCAGGCACTGAAGGTCGTCTCCCAGGTAAGCCCCGACAACCGCCGCATCGCAGAAACTGAAGCCATCGAGGAAGTGGCAGGATACCTGCGCCCAAAATACGACACCGAAGCCATCTTCAAGGCTACAGGCAACGACCGAAACCACCTCATCGTCATGCAGACATGCGACATCGCACTATACCACATGACAGCGTCAGCACCGCAGAAAATGGGAATGGAGATACGAAAGGAACGCTACGAACGCGCAGTCAAGTGGCTCGAAGGTGTCCAAGCCGGAAAAATCGTACCCGACCTCCCGCTCGCTACCGACGAACAAGGAAACCCGCTCGGCTTCCCTATGGTTTACGGATCTCAGAAAAAACTAAAACACTACTGGTAACATGAAAAAAAACAGAAACATTCTTCAAACACCATACGGAACGCTGAACCTCGCAAAAAAAGACGCACAGCGCCTCAAGAAAATGGTCATGCAGCTGCAGCGCACCACGGACTCTCTCACGCGTAAGGACATCGGAGACTGGCGCGCTGCATGGCAACTCGCCATTAACATCGACAACCCTAACAGGCAAAGACTCTACGACATTTACAGGGACGTAGAAGTTGACCTGCACCTCTCAGGATGCATACAGCAGAGGGAAGGATTCGTTCTCGCACGCTCGTTCAAAATCGTCAGACAAGACGGAGAAACTGACGAAGAAGCCACAAAATGCTTCAACGCACCATGGTTCAAACAGCTCATGAAGCACGCTCTCGACGCAAACTACTGGGGACACTCACTCATTGAACTCGGTAACGTCACATCTCTTCCCGCTTCTTCTGAGGACGGAGGAAACATCCTCACATACGACACCGTGCGCCTCATACCGCGTAAGCACGTCATTCCGGAATACCACCGTGTCATCACCGACCTCTCACAAGACTGGCGTTCCGGCATCGACTACCACGAGCCGCCATTCGCCGACTGGCTCATTGAGGTCGGACAACCCGACTGCCTCGGACTATACCTCAAGGCTGCCACACAGACCATCCCGAAAAAGAACGCTCTCGCTTTCTGGGACACATTCGCAGAGATATTCGGTATGCCAATGCGTATTGCAAGAACCACATCACGAGACGACAAGGAACTCGCAAAGATGGAACGGATGATGGCGGACATGGGAACCGAAGGGTGGGGAATCTTCCAGCAGGGAACGGAAATAGAAGTCGTAGAGTCATCCAAGGGTGACGCTTTCAACGTATATGACAGACGCATAGACCGAGCCAACTCTGAACTCTCTAAGCTCATCATCGGACAGACCATGACAATAGAGGACGGATCCAGCCTATCACAGTCGCAGACACACCTCCAGGTCTTCCAGAACCTCATCGAGGCTGACTGCGACAACATACGAGACATGGTCAACAACCAGCTCATGCCACGCATGATACGGCACGGATTCCCGCTCAAAGGATTCTCATTCGACTGGGACTACTCCATCGACTACACGCCAGAGCAGCAAAAAGCATACGAGGAAATGCTACTCAACAACTACGACATCGACCCCGCATACTTCGAAGAGAAATACGGAATGGCACTCACCCCACGCTCCCAACAGCAAGACACAGAACAAACCACCAGTCACGTTCCGGGCAGCTCGGCTGCACGGCATTCCCAACCGGTTCTGACAGAACCCGCACCAAAACCCCAAGACACACCTTTTTTCGACTAAGCCCCTCAGACTACGAGGGGCTGCACCAACGCTACGCCCAGCTGTTAAGCGATGATCAACAACCGTTTCAACCGTTTCAATCGTTACAATCGTCACAACCGTCACAATCGTTACAATCGTCACAACCGTCACAACCGTCACAATCGTCACGACCGTACTTGTCGCTGTCTAAGGAGCAGGAGCAAATACGTAAGCAGCTCTCCGAACTGTTCGAGGGAATGATGAAGACTCTCTACAAGGAGCAGGGCTCGCAGTTCCGCATCGACATCATCGCCGAAAAGCCAGCCCAGGACTTCATCAACGCACACGCCGACGCGCTCAACTCCGGATTCCAGCAGGTCAAAATGTCCGACCTCATGCGCCAGCGCCTCCAACGCTCCAACTACATCTTCTCAGGCATCAAGACGTTCCATGAGCTCAACGAGGCGTTCCCCTCTCTCATCGACGAGAACGGCAATAGAAAACCGTTCGAACAGTTCTTGAACGACGTTCGGAACATCGACCGGACATACAACCAGAACTACCTCCGTGCCGAGTACAACTTCTGCCAGGCTTCGGCTGACATGGCAGCAAGATGGGAAAGATTCGAAGAGGATGGCGACCGATACAACCTACAGTACCGGACGGCTAACGACGACAAGGTACGGCCGCAACACGCAGCCCTGCATGGAGTGACACTGCCCTTCTCAGACCCCTTCTGGAAAACATACTACCCGCCCAACGGATGGAACTGCAGATGCACTGTCGTACAGGTCCGCAAGTCAAAGTACCCAGTAACGCCACACGACGAGGCAATGACAAGAGGAGCAGAGGCTACAGGAAAAGACACAAAGGGCATCTTCCAATTCAATCCCGGAATACAACAAAAGACATTCCCCGACTATAACCCCTACACCATCAAACGGTGCCGCGACTGTGACATCGCAAAAGCCACTGTGCCCGATGGTTCTCCATCGGGAAGCAAACTCGTCTTCATCCCAGAAAACGAACTATGCGCAGCGTGTAAACTCATTCGCGAATGCTACTCGGTTTCAGGAAAGCAAGTTAAGACTTGGAGGGAAGAATTGAAAAGCGAACTGCCAACACAAGACAGAAACGCACCCGTCTCAAGCGTGCAGACTGGATCTATGCTTCAATCAGCTAAGGTGCTCGACAGGTTCCTCAGCCATTGCTATAACGTAAAAGAAATAGATGCCGCACGTTATATATGGACGCATCCTGAAGAACTGAGAGACAGGAAACCAAGCCCGTTTGGAGAAGGCAAAGATCCGAACAGCGAGAAAGACAGAAAAAACCTCGAAAAGAAGAAAAAACGCAAAGTCGTAGGCTATAACCGTTACAAGTTCTCGTACAAAGGAAAGGAATGGAACGTCAAAGTCGAAATCCATGAAAAAGGCTTTGAGCAGTTCTACGCTATCGTAAAATAGAAAACCCCTAAGGAACGGCCTTCCATACCGGCCATTGTTCCAAAGAGGTTTCCAACTGCAAAGATACAAAAAAATCCGTTACTTCCAACAAAAGTAGCGGATTTTTTTCGTTTTTCCTATAAAAAAACTTCAATAATGTACATATTCAACACCTCAGCCCCCGTGCGTAGGGCATCAGCCCGCCGTCTTCCCCGCTCCCGACACCATCCCCGGTTCTGTTCCGGGCAGCTCGGCTGCACGGCATTACCAACCAGCTCGAACAGAACCCGCACAAAAAAAACAAGCAGGGTGTACTGTTTGATGTACCCAAAATTACACCCTATAATACAGATCAAAAATACAAATCGCTGATTAGCAAGAGAAACGAGAATAAAACGTAAAAGTTGTGTCAAGTGGCAACCAGCATTTAGGCTGGTAAAAGTTGTTTTTGTTGTTGTCAACAGACAACATAGAGTTCACAATCAGACCGTTGTTCCTGTTGTCTCTGTTGTCGTAAAAGACAAAGCGCAAAAGCGTTAGATATACTGCTGTCATCTACGCTTTTGCGCTTTCTGCGAGACAAATACAAACATGAACTTCAGATTTGCACATCAAACTGTACACCCTACACTTTTAACCCTCTTCCCTTGTCCTTTGAATGCAACTTCACATGGCACTCATGGCACAGCAACACCATGTTGCGGGTACTTAATGCCAAACCCGGATTCTCACTGACACCAACCAGGTGATGTATCTCCAACGCTTCCGTTCCAAAGTGCCCGCCGCACATCTCACAACAGCCGCCCTGAGCCTTGTACAGAAGCAGCTTCTTCTTTCGCAATGCCTGACGCTGATTACGAAGCTTCTCATCTATACTACGCCTACGCTTCATACTGATGCTCGACACGTAGAAATAAAGGCCAAACAGCCTGAAACTCTTGAATATTTCCATTTCGCTAATGTTTACTGTATTCTTTGTTGATCTGATTGATTCTACCACGCAAAAGCCCGTAGATCATCCACAAAGTATATTGACCTTTCTTCTTGCTCATCCACACCGTACCGCTGTTGAAACCACTCACAAACTCCTCCAGAGTCAGACCGCAAGTACGCAGCAAACCACGATAGACAATCCTCAGAACATCCTCAGGCGTCGGAACCTTGTAGATATAGGCCTTGCCCAGAACTGACGTGATGTTATTTGTCTGCAAGGTGTAACCCACTACCTCGCCGTTGATATACAACTCCTGCTTCATAATCTCCTTATCCCAACAAAACGGTAAGTCTCCACGTTCTCGACAATCTCCTCATGGTTGTGGTTAGTGCTGCTGCCGGACAAGTCAAACTCACAGAAAGTCCTGCCCCTCTGACAAGCCAATACACCATGTATCGCGTCCAAAAGGTCAAACACCCTAAGGCTCTCGTCCTTGAAAGCACTGCCGGCAGCGCTGCTGCCCTGCCAGTCCGTCACCACATGGAGGCTGACCCTCCCTTCGGTCCTGTATTCCTTGCCTATCACAAGGGTACGCCACTCTATCGGATGAAACTCAACAAACACGGCAGGACGCTCCCACTGATCCTCCTGCTCAAGAAACTCAACATTGTGGTTCCACAAATCGACATGACGGATGGCACGCCACCAGCCTTCCGGCACCGTAGCTCCTTCCTCAACCACACCGTATGACCCGTCTGGCGTGACATACAATTTCGACAACTGCTCACACAGCATCTCATATAATTCCTTTCTCATGATTTTCCAAAACTGTTTTTTATTGTATCTTCTATATACTCGTTCAGGTTCTCCTCGATAATCTCAGTCACAGCTTTCTCAACCTCTGGACTCGCACCCAAGAACCTGCGGCGGGGTATCCGTATCTTCGTGCCGGCTTTCTTCAACGCCATCCACTTCCAAAACTCAGCCTCTGTGCTGATTTGGCGGGTTCCTTTGTCTTTGCGAAGCTCTCCATTCTTCTTCCTGCAAAATACTAAAGCACCGGCTGCGTTCATGTGCTTGTGCCAGAAATAACGCTTCATACGCTCTGTCACCACAATCTCACCGCCCTCATTATGAATAGAAGCGTAAGGCAGCGTGCTGAAGAACCTGATGCTGTTGTCAGTCACACGGCTCGTGATGCTGCGACGCAAACTGCCCGTTCCAACCAGAATATGACCGCCGCGACGAGTCGGACTACTCCGACGCTGCCATGACTCGCTGAAAAATGCCTGACGCTCGAAATTCTTGTCAAACTCATCTTTCAGCTCCACCTGAATATCCCTAAGGATTCTTCTTATAATAACTTGCGTCTCTGATCTCATCTTCAAATAACTCCGGAAATAAAAAGCCTTCTGCCGAAAGCTGCGAGCGGCCCTCGATACGAGGATCTATCGACGCCTTCAGCAGATTATAGAAAGTGCGCTCGCTGACACCAAAGCGAGGATAAACATAACGCTTCCATATCTCACGGTTTGGCAAACCCGTCTTCACGTACATGTCATATATCTCATTGATGTCAGCGACACGCTTCGCATAGCTCCTTCCCTTACGCTTCTTCATTCCATTTATAGGTTAATGTCAATTCTACAATTCCCGCTCCCGACGCCATCCCAGGTTCTGTTCCGGGCAGCTCGGCTGCACGGCATTCCAAACCTGACGCCGCCCCTCCCGCCGACGGTACCGGAAGCGGCCGCTATTCTACATAAGGACGGATGTCAAGCTCCATCACGCAGCTCACAAGCACCCTGCCGCTGCCACCGCAGTTAGGACATACCTTCGAGAAACCAAGCCTGCTCACCTTGCCCGTCCCCTTACACTCGCGGCACAATGCAATCTTCTCCGGCTTCTTTATCGTCTTCATCATGACAGACCCTCCTCTTTCTTTGGTTCTACATAGAAGGTCTCGTCCTGGACAACCTGAATGCCGCAAACCGCCATTGCCTCCTTCATCGTCACTAAACGGATATCGCCCGTCGGAGTGTCATATACACCTACCTCCGACATCTCACGGTCTGCAAGAAGTCTGTCCTTCGCTATCTCCTCCGTCTGGCGGATATATGTCATCGGAAGGAACTTCTTTGCCAACTGCAACGCACTCGCCCACGTGAAGCCCTTCAGAGTCTTCAACTTCGGCGTGCCCGTACGGAAACCTATCGTGCCGTGAGCCATCTCTAAGCTCTTCTTCTTAACGAACAACTCTGCCTGGTTCTCCATCGCGAAACTCTGAAGCACGTCAAAAGCAGTCTCACGGGCATCGCCCAGAACAGCCAGCTTGTCAGCATACTTCTCTCTCACCTTCGCGCACTGCAGTTCTATCTCTGCCTGGATCTTCTGAATCTGTGCGTCACTCTTCGCATACGTTGCGAATGCCTCATCGGCGGCCTCTCGGCTCACACCGCTGATAATGGTCTTTTTCTGTCTTGCCATAGTTCTTTGTCCTTTCTTGTTTTTTTTGAATGAATAATTTCAGTTACTATCGTTACTTTCGTTACAACCGTCACAACCGTTACAACCGTCACAACCGTTACAACCGTTACTTCCGTTACAACCGGCTACATCATGCCTCACCCCCATTCCCGATGGGCAACACCATGTATTCCGCTCGTGGCTGTGACCCGGGCGACGGCGCTTTCATCGCCCCCAGACCGCCCTTCCTCATGATGGCACGCAACTTCACCTGAAGCGCGTCAAGCTCGGCCACGCCAAACTTCGCAAACACCTTGCCCGCTATACGCGGGTCACTGCAAAAAGCATTCACACGCGCCCAGTCAGTAGTATCAACGCCAAGCTGCTGCATAAGCCTCAGACACACGCTCCGCTTCTTCTTCAACTCCGATTTCCAACCGGAACGCTCCTCCAATGAAGCGCACATGGCCGCATACTCGGCGTCCGTCATCTCATGAAGGTGAGTAGTCCTGCCGTCTGTGAAACTGCCCACCAAGGCTGCCTTCATGTCATCCGCGTCGCCAACGGCAATCCGCCGCAGGCTCGCATAAAAACGATGGTAATCCCTCATGGCAACTTGGATAATAGTTCATGCAACTTGTCCCACGCCTTCTCCAAGCCTTTCTCATAGCCGATACACCCGCCAACAACGACGCCATATACAACGCCGCCCAATAACCCAAACAAGGGTGCGAATGCCACAGCCGCCCAAAGCAGAGGATTCCACCACTTCGCGGCAAACAAATTCAATTTCTTGATGTCTGTTTTCATATTCCTATCTGGTTAAAATTAAACTTGATTCCCATTTTCTCAGTCTTTTGATATTATTTGTCACTATTGCACTACATGAACACATCGAGAATCTTGGTCTCATTCACGGCGGTAATAACGTAATCTATCAGTGTGCCACGCATCACCTCCTCGGTATTCTTGCGAGCCGTTTCTATATCCGCTCCCTGAACAAGATAGGTCATGGCGGTTTGTTTCTCATTCATCGTCTTTTCATCGATTGTGATAAAGGATAGACGTATTTTATACCATTTGTCGGCGGTAGAGTCATCACTAAAGAACACCTCCTTGAAGGGGGCACGGCTAATGTCGAGGACTTCAAATTCGCCTTTGACATAGTGGGCCATTTCTTCGCAGATGTGCTTCTCTGCTTCACCGAATGAAAGTGCCCCAATGACATACTGCTCGGTTATTTTTTTCAGGATGCCAGTCTCTTGTGTCTGCTCGCAACGAATTTTGGCGATAAACCAGTTTGCTGTAAATGATTTCATGTGATAAATGTTTTTGAGTTATACAATTGTTTTTTCGTTAGTCTCGCCGTTGATATACTGTTCCAGCTTCATACCCCCATCACTCGTATGTCGCTCTCATAGTACACCGTCAACCCGCACGTGCTCGCTACGTCATGCTCCAGCTTGCAGCCCTTCGACGCCTCCCAGCCGTCCATCATGCAGATGGCGTCACAATCCAGCAGCATCTTGATGTCAACTCTCATGTGCTCCCTCCAGTCTCCCGGCTGGGGCAGACCGTTGTCAAACGGATTGACACTCTCAAAACCGCATGCCTCACAAAAAGCCGCGGTAATCTCAAACGCTGTCTTGCGCTCATCAAGGTCATGATGCGAAATCGCACCGCTGATGTAAATCTTCTTCTTTTTCATATCATTTGTCGTTAGTATTATTGTAGCCACCATTCCCGACAGTTCCACCGTCGGCCAAAGCATCCGCCCCTGTGTCGCGGGCATCAGCCCGTGAAGAAAGCTCCTCTGAACCACTGTTCCCGGCAGTTCCACCGTCGGCCAAAGCCAGCCAGCTCCTCATCCCCCTGGTACTCTTCGACCTGGTCGAAGAGCATTCTATACACTCGTCTTTACGATGTTCACCCTCTCGGCAGCCAGCAGATACTTCACTATCCTCGCCGCATACAGAGCGTCGGTGGTCTCTATCACACGGCAGCCCTTCGTCTTGGCAATCCTGAGCGTAATGTCACACTTGCCGCTTTTTATCCAGTCATCTAAAACCGAATCCAAACGCTCACACTTCACTAATATCTGGTACTTCTCCATAGCCTCAAACGTTATTAGTAGTCCTCAATACGCCCTCCTCCCAAACTACGAACGAGTTGCCGGCATCGGGATTGAAACGACCTTGGCAATAGGCTCGGAATCCTTGCACCCTCACCTTCACGTCCGCTAAATAGAGAAGTCTTCGTGCGGGTTTGCCTGTCGGTTGCCCCTTTTCTACCTGACTGATAAAGATGAAACTCTTCTTCGGGAACATCTTGACAAGGGCTTCTGTCTCAGGGTAACTCCAATAGGCCATCTGAAAAGAATCCACGATGATGAACTTCGCACTGTGTCGCTTCTTCAGCCGCTCTTTCAGGTCTTCCAAGGTGTCATTCGTGACGACTCTGAACCAGCCCTGTTTCTTGTCAAGGTCAAACCTCAACATCCGCTCCTGGAAACTTTGGTTCACACCTTCCTCATAACTCAGGTAGAGAACCTGACCGTAGTGCGTCAGCTCGTAGGCTAATTGCATCACGAAAGAACTCTTGCCCTGAGCGCTACCACCGTACACAAACCAAACAGAACTCTCCTCCGGCAAACCGAAGGCTTCTTCCCACCGGCCACCCCACGGCAGCGTCTTGTAGGTCTTCTTGGCTATTTCTTTCGGACTGTAGGCTCGCTTCATATCTTTTTGTTTGTTGTATAACACCAACCCAATAGGCGGTTGAACGGAAGTCCTATGCCGTGTATCGTTCTCATAATACAGAAATCGCCATCCGCATCGACATCACCATCACAATAGCCTGTATAGACCTCTCCATTGTTCATAACAAATTTCGCCTCGCGATTTTTGTCTATTTTCTGCAATTCAGATGGGGCTTTCAGTACACGTCGGCTCCCATCTGAAAAAGTTACTTTTATTTTCATATCATGCTTTCTTTCTTCAGTTTCTCAATCTCTGTATATACTCGTCTCAGACCGCCCTGGCTCTTCCGCACGATCTGACCGATATCGGTTCCCTCCGGGGCGTTCACCTTCGCCACAACTCGCGCCTGCTCTAACAGGAACGCCCTACGGTCATCCTCCTGCTCCGGCGTAACACGGCTGTACTTGCCGCCGTAACGGGAGAATATCTCAGCGTAACCAACCTTCTTTCCTTCCACGTTACGGTTGATCTTGGCTGCCAGACCGTCGGCGCCCATCATATACCACCCGCAGCACATCTCCGTCGCGTTCCACAATGCCTTCAGCTCTAAAAAAGCCTCATACTGAAGGTCGCCGGCCTCGTCAAGCACCACTAAAGGACGCTCCATCGAGCGAAGGTAATATACCAGGTCCTCATACACATCCTGATACTTACCGGCACCGTCAAGGCCGAACTCATTCGCTATCTTCCTAACCATCGCACGCTTCGTCTTTACCTGGCTGCAGTCAACATACACCGCGTTCCGGTGCTCGTTCACGTACCATCTCGCCGTGAACGTCTTGCCGATATTAGGCAAGTCGCACAATATCACGCTAAGGCTCCTATCCTGGCAAACCTCCAACTGGGTCGTGATGTACTCGAACGTCTCAGTCCTCGCACCCTTCCACTCGATGCTGTCCCTAAGGCTCACGTCAAGACGGCGGGCAAGCCTCACCCAGTTCGCGTCGCTCAACGCCTTTTCCAACTGACCTTTCTTCAAGGCATTATACACGCTTGCGGAAATGCCCAGCGCAGCAGCGTGCTTGGCGTCGCTCGGGTAGTTCGTGCGGTTGGAAGCTATCGCCTCCCATATCCGCTGTTTAATCTCCGTATTAATCATATTCTAACGGCGTTTTAATTAGTTACATATCATCTATCGCATCGGCTCTGACAAGACAGGCGTCACGTCCTCTCACCCAGTCTGGTACTCTTCGACCAGGTCGAAGAGCCTCCAGCTCCACAGCCTCCGGCAAAGCATCCAAAACCAAAGCCTCCGCCCCAGTGTCGCGGGCGTCAGCCCGTGAAGAAACCACCTCCGGCAAGCAAAATCTGCCACTGTTCCCGACGGTTCCGCCGTCGGGCAAAGCGCCAGCCCTACGCATCACGCCAACCTGCTCAATTGCATGCTCTCTCACATACTTGCCGAACTTCGCAATCTTCTTCTGCTGCTCTATATACTTAACGACATCCTCATCCGTCTGCTCCGCCATCACCCTGTTGTACGTCTCCACCTTCTCGACAGTGTCGATGTACTTGTCACCCTGGTAGATATACACCTCCGTCGGCTTGCCTTCCTCGTCTGGCATATAGTAGGCTGTCACCTTGTAGTCATTCGGCTGGAGCCTCTCCAATACGCTCGTGTCACTCAGCCACCAGTCTTCATGCGCCACACGCACCGTCGAGTTCCTCCTGATGCTTGTCTCCACACGCTCACCGATGTACCTCGCCAGCGTCATCTTGTCAAGGGGCTGCAGCGTCGGGTTCACGCACTCGCAGAGAACGTCCCACCTCGTCATGCCGGGGAACTTCTTCTGGTTGGGGTGCAACTGGTGGTTCCACTCATAACTGTCCTTGCGGTCATCTGCCACCAGCTCGTCAAAGCCGAAATACTCCTTGTCCTCCCAGGTGTCGTTCAATTCGTCGCTCACCTTTCTGTACTCCTGACGCCACTTGCCCTTGCCGTAGAACCTTCCGATACCCTCGTGGTTCTTGTGAATCACGCTGCGCTTCTTCGCACCGTTCAAAGGCTCGGCATATTTTTCCTGTGAGTTCTGGGGAGCGCAGAAGTGAACGAATGGGAAAGCGACACCGGCTTGCAGGAAGCCGTCCTTGTACTGCGTCATCAAGTGGTTCTCCACCTCGATACCGGCAGGCATTCCCCAGCCCTGTTTCTCAATCAGACGGAACATGTCGCGGAAGCAATCTACCACAAGACCCTCGTCCTTCTTGCGGGCGTAACTCGCACCCACCACGCATTGGCTCACCACGTCGTAGGCATAATAGGCATGCACACGCTGCTTGGTGTCCTTCAGTTTTCTCGTCAGATCGACGTCGTCCATCGTAATCTGTGACAATGAGAAGTCTCCACCGTGTCGGTGAACGTGTGGCATCTGCTCGTGCATGAAAGTCGTCCAGCTCATAAGTATCTGCTCAATCAGTAGCTTGTTCGCTGGCTTGTTCAGATAGTTGGTGATGGTGCTCTCGCTCAGTACCTTCGGCTCACCGGTCTTCTTATCGACAAAGTCGTCAGGGTTCATCAGTTCGCCGGTCTTCAGGTCGTAAACATCCAGCTCGCCACATACGAACGATATATAGTTGTCGTGCGTCGTCGTGTTGTAGGGCTTGTTGGGCAGTACCGCCAAACTAAGTATCAGACGCTCTGTCTTCCAGTCAACCCTCCGCGCACTCTGGTTCCCGAACTTCCCGCTGATAAGGCAGCCGTAGCCATCCCTCTTGTACTCGTTCACCTTCTTCCGAAACCTCAGCGTACTCGTTGGGAGCGTATGGCCGTACTCCTCACGCAGGGCTTCAATGGCCTTCGCCATCTGCTCCCAGTTGTAATTGCCACCAAACAGTTTCTGGGCTGTTGCCGCACGCTCATAAAGCCTTATGCAGCAGTTCAGCACACTGGCGTTCACCACATACTCCCGTATCTTCTCAGGAGGCAAATCCAAACCGGCTTGCTCCCTGCTGTGAAAAAAAGCAACCGCTGCCTGGTCCACCTCGTAGTTGCTGCGTACCCAGCACACGAGATGGGTAAGTTTGGCATTGGGAAAGAGCTCTTCAACCTTGGCTCTATAGACGCGAGGAAGACTGTCAACGGCAACAAGGGCATACTGACCGGCTGCACCACCGCCACGACGCACCACATCGATACGCCCACGGCTCGCCATCGCCTTGTAGTTAGGGATGCTCATCACACCGCCATCTACCAGTTCACGGGCACTTATGCACCACATGTTTCCGTAATACTCCATCTCTCCCCTCCTTACTTCAAGTTCCGTGCGTAGTTCTGAATCATTGGTATATCGCTCACAAGCACCTCGCTGTAGCAATGCCGGGGCAAACCCTTGAAACGTACGACACCCTTGCCAGTGGTCATGCTGACCTCCATTACGGCGCCGTTGTTGAAATACTGGCGCATGAAATGCTTGCCGTCCTCTGTCGTATCATAGAAAATCTCATCCTCAGGAACAGCAGCCTCAACCCAGCCGCCCATCTCCTTGCGGGCAACGTACTGAATCTTCCTTGCCAGCAGCGTCTGGCACTCAAAGCACAGGGCCTTGTACACCATCCTGTCGGTGCAGTTGAACATCTTGGCGAGTTTCGCCTTGTTTTCTTTCGAGACCTTGATGGTTCTCGCACTTCTTGTCTTTGTCATAATCACTTATTTATAATGTTAAACTTGATGCCTTCCTTGGCTATCTCGCCAAATTTTCGTATCTTTGGCGCGCCGTTCAATCGTGAACACGGTGCAAAAGTAACACTTATTTTTGACACTACAAAATATTTTGGCATTTATTTTTGACACAAGAGGAAATTTCATGGCAGAAACAATAAAAGATAGGCTAAAACAGCTTGCACAAGATAAGGGGTTATCAATCCGCTCTTTTGAAGAAACATGCGGATTAGGGCGGGGTAATGTTAGTAATATGAGCCAAGACGGAAGTATCGGCTCTGACAAATTGTCAAAGATATTTGACACTTTCCCCGACACTGATTTATATTGGCTCCTGACAGGAGGAAAAAAGAGTAGTGATAATAGGGGGGAGGTCGCCCATCAGACGGAAAACCCAAAAGAGGGCATTCCACTCATACCTTTCAGCGCAATGGCAGGGGCACTTACAGGGGAGCAAACTGTTCTCGAATACGAGTGTGAGAGGTATGTGGTGCCGGCATTCAACGGGGCAGACTTCCTCATACCCGTAAAAGGCAACAGCATGATGCCGACATATATCTCTGGCGACATCGTGGCTTGCCAACGCGTCCCTATGTCCGGCTTATTCTTCCAATGGAACAAACCCTACGTCCTCGACACGGCGCAGGGTGCAATTATCAAGCGCATAAAGCCCGGATCTGACAAGCAGCACGTACTCATCGTGTCCGACAACAAAGATTATGACCCCTTTGAACTACCATACGAGGACATCTATGCCGTAGCCCTCGTTATTGGCATTATCCGACTGGAGTAGGACACCCCAGATACCCAGCAAGGGGTGTTCCCCCCTCAACAACAACCCTCTAATACCCACAGCCGCCCCTAAAACCATCAAAATCACCCCTTTATTCTATATATAATAAGGTATATCGAAAAACAAAGTTGCACCGAAAGTGTCAGTTTCCTATACTCTACTCCGTTTTTTGGCTCGTTCTTCCCCCCTCTCATGGTATGCCCAGGCAAGAGTTTTGTAACCCCAGTTACCCATAAAATGTAACCCCAGTTTGTAACCCCACCTGTAACCCCACCTCCCATTTTTCGCCCATTTCACCCCCTGGGAACGGAACACGGACTTTTCCATACCCACCGCCTTCTAATGCCATCAGAACACAGTTCAAACGGGGACGCAATATAAAGCCCGCAGACACGCTAAACGCCCATAAACAAAGGATTTACCAGCCCACAAACAAAAAAGGCCACACGCGTAAACGTGCAGCCCTCTGTGCGTAAATCTATCGCCCCACGGACGTAAACGAATTTGCCCCAAACGTAAAGCAAACGTAAGCCTATGTAAACGTTTCGTTTTGTGCTGACCTCATAGCCTCAACCCTCGCAACTCTTTGTAAATAAACGGCTTTCGGTGTTTCTCGTCCCCTCTCTACATTATACGCTTCGTTCTGTGCCCCATATAAGGATGTTTCTGGATATTATCTAATAAAAAAAGGAAAAGTGGTGAATAA